>CAZRQR010000146.1:0-1530 GCA_964602435.1 uncultured Oxalobacter sp. | reverse complement strand
AACAGCCTGAACATAGCAGGAATCCACTTCCTTCAGGGCGTGGAGGATGTCAATTTGCCGATAAACGGTGGTCTAATAAAAAACCGCATGACGTGGCTCGGCTTCCGAGTCTTATTACATCTAGGAGATTTTTCATGAACGAAACGATCAACGCAATGCTCTCCCGCCGAAGCATTCGTTCCTATAAACCCCGGCAGGTTTCCGACCGCGACCTGAACTGGATTCTCGAAGCGGGCATTTATGCCGCCACATCCAGAAACATGCAATCCTGGTATCTGACTGCCATACAGAACAGTGATCTGCTGAAAAGACTGAGAGATGCCGCCTGCGAAACCATGCTGAAATCGGATAACGAACGCAACCGCGAAAAGGCACTCGATCCCGATTTTTCCCCTTTTTACAACGCACCGACCCTGATCATCGTTTCCGGCAACGAATCGAGAAATGCGCGGGTTGATTGCGCCAATGCCACCCAGAACATGTGTGTCGCGGCGAATTCTCTCGGACTGGGGTCGTGCTATCTGGCCAGTTTCACCATGGCATTCGAAGACCCGGGCGTCGCTGCCACCCTTTTGAGGGATCTGGGCATTCCAGACGGTTATTTCCCGCAATTCGGCGTAGCGCTGGGCTATGCAGCCGAACACCCCGAAACACCACATCGCAGACGGGACGTCATCCGTATCATCAAATAAACGGCAATACAGATGAAATTGTCAGGAAAACACTATGCGAGAATGCTGGCGATACCGCTGGCATTCCTGTATACCGTGGCACAGGCGGACATTACTCTGCCCTCTCCGCAAACCAAAGGCGGCCAGGGTATTTTCACCTTGCTGAAATCGCGTCATTCGGCAACACCTGCCGACTTCCCGTTGAAGGACATTTCCCGACAGGAGCTTTCCAACCTTCTCTGGGCAGCGACCGGACAAAACCGTTCTCCAAGAGGCTGGACCATCCCTCTGGCCATGAATGCCGCTCCCTACAACAAAATCTATGTCCTGGACGACAGCGGTGTTTACCGGTACAGCTGGAAACAGAACAGACTCGTCGAAATTTCTGCACAAAATCTCAAAAGCGAAATCAGTCCACAAGACATTGTCGGCAAATCGCCGGTTGTGCTTGTTTTCGTATCCGGAAACAACATCAAAAGGGAATATGCCTATACGGCAACGGGCGCCATGACCGAAAACATTTATCTGGCGGCGGAATCGATGGGACTCGAAAGCCGGTTCGTCATCACCATGAAAGAAAACGCCATCCGGCATGGACTGAAACTGAAGGCTGACGAATATCCGCTCAATCTGATGCTGATCGGCAGAAAATGAATCCATCTGTTGCCAGACTCGCATTTTCATCCGGAAATCCGCCTTGCTGCACTTTACTTCCGATATCGTATGCCGGATGAAAAACATTGAACCGGCAAGATCCTCATGATCATATATGCTGCAAGGTATCTGTCTGCCGAGAAAACCCGTCAGATAAATGAAACATATTTGATTTTTCAACGTATTCTTTTCTCTGCAAATGATA
>CAZRQR010000145.1:0-1610 GCA_964602435.1 uncultured Oxalobacter sp. | reverse complement strand
GCGTTTTCCTGCAATTTTCGCGGCGCGAGATGAGCATATAAACAAAAGGGTTACGTGCAGACGTAGCCCTTTTCTCTTGCGCCGTTGTCCGGAAAATGACATGGTGGAAAGTCCGATCTTGTGACGGGTCACAAAAGTGCTTCCATTGGATTTGTGTACTGCTGGAATGGCAAACTGTTCCGGTTGCGAAACAGGGTAAGATGGGTTATATAAACAGAAAACGTTTTGGTATGAACCTGTCGTGACAGAAGGAAGAAGTTTTTCCGGCAGGCCGGTATGCGGTCTGCATCGGTTTGAGCGTATCAGCAGTGTTGCTTGATTGAAAGCAGGAGGTTGACAAAAATGATTACTGTACTGATTCTGGTTGCAGCTCTCCTGATCTTTGCCTGGGGCTGGCGCCGTGTATATATCCACAATATACGCAAGGGGGCACGCAAGTCCGTTGCCCAGACTTTGGGCGTCATTATCGGTATTTTTCCTGCACTGTTCTTTTTTTATGCCGGTTTTGCCACTTTCCCGCCTCCTGAAATGGTGCCGCCTTCAACCGCTGCGCTTGCCGGATTGTGGATTATCTTTGTCGTAATGGTTATCCTGCTTCTGTATCTGACAACCCGTCCAGTTCAGCAGCCGGACAGTGATGGCATGGCGTCTTCCGGGACGAAACCGAAAGAATAGAAATATTTGCCGGACAGGCGGTTCAGGACAGTGAGACAAGTCTGTATCTAGAATGTCGCTCTCCGGTGGCGGAGTGCATGTCGGTTGGTCAGTTTTCCATTCTTTTGAGGAACGATTCCAGAAAATGGCCTATCTGTTGCAGCCGGTTTTTCAGGCGATGTCCATCGTCAAGCAGATGAAGTGTGCAGTTGTGTTTCTGGCTGAACCGGATGACGTTTCCGGCAGGAATCAGGCTGTCGTGCCAGCCGTGAACGATTTCGACTGAATTGCTGTCGCATCCCAGTCTGTAAGGCGGATATCCGTCAATATCGATCGCAGGTGCCAGCAAGAACAGTCCCCTGACGGGAATGGCGGCGCTTGCCGCCATGGCGACCCATCCTCCCATACTGGAACCAACAAGATATTGGGCGGGACGCATATTGCAGGACTGGATGAGCATTCTGGCGCGTGTTTCAGGGTCGAATGTGGAGGAATAGTCCAAGCTTTCCACATCGTAGCCCATTTTTCGTGCGATATCGGCCAGATGCCGTATTTTCGTGCCCCATGGACCGCTTTCTTTTCCGTGTACGAAGTGAATCAGTGGTTTCATGACGGTTCTGTTTCCCTGTTACTGATGAGAATACGGTCATTGTATTCCGAATGGCTGGTTTCCGTACAGGAAATGACAGGTCACTGTCAGGTGGCGGGTAATATGACCGGAAAAAAGACGTTGTACCGTATTTGTGTTAGCCTGAACTGGTCAGCTGGATCTGATGGATGGTGACTGGAAGAAAAAGAGGCATATTTGTGTTCAACCGAATGTAACAGCCGTTTTTCCGGATTTACCTAGTGCGCCTTATATCCCCGGCCTTCAGGTCGGAGATATAAGGCGCGGTTTTCACGACCGTTGTTTAAAATAGCGGGATGAAGCGGCTACCATGGTGGTATGAAACGAC
>CAZRQR010000144.1:0-1746 GCA_964602435.1 uncultured Oxalobacter sp. | reverse complement strand
AAGAACGGGGATATAAGGCGCACTAGGTAACAGCGATACAGGCAGGCAATGTTCCGTTTCGGCCGGACGCCTATATTAGTATGTTCCTCTCCGGTATTTCCGGAAAGAAATGCCGGAGAGGATCCGGTATCAGAGTTGTGCCCTGACTTTGTCTGCGGATATTTTCAATGCGTCGGACAGATTGGCGATAGCCTGTTCACGGGACAGATTGGTTTTGAAATTCAGCATTTTTTTGGCCTTTTCGATGGATAGCGGCCAGTCATCCGTCAGGAAGGCGCTTCCTTTCCATTTGTCTGCCTCGATTGCGATGACTTTTGCGTCGGGATTGACCAGGTCGGTGATCAGTTTCGCGACATCTTCCCATGTCAGATAAATGCTGGCCGCATTGAAGAGTTCGCCTTTGACGTCGCTCGAAAAAAGTGCGAGTGCCAGGGAAACGAAATCATCCAGTTGCAGGAAACTGCCACCGCTTTTCGCCGGAACTTCAATGTATCCCTTTTCAATGGCGTCGCGGATCATGCCGCGTATATTGCGACCTCCGATCACGTCGCCGTAGGCATACCAGACCATGACGTTGTTGACCTGCAAGTCGTGTTGCACGGCATAGATCTTGCCGAGTTCTTCCGTCATCAGCTTGGCCAACGCATAGACAGGGTTTCTCGAAATTTCCACCCGATGTACTTGGTTTTCGTAAACTGGATGGGAAAGTGGTTTTCCATAGGAAACGGCCGTGGTGGTGTTGATGACGTGTTTTACGCCATATTCGACAGCCGCGTCCAGCAGATACTGGTATCCCTTGACATCGATGTCGAGCAGATCCGGCAAATTGTCGGAAAAGCTCCATGCCAGATGAATGATGGCGTCAACACCCTTGACTGTGGATCTGACAAATTCCTTGTCGGCAAGGTCACCGCAACAGGTTTCGGTTCTGTTCCAGTCGAATTGTGCAAGACCTTCCCTGTCGCGATCAAGCACACGTATGTCGTGTCCGGACGAGACCAGTTTGCGAATGATATGCGGTCCCATGTTTCCACAGCCGCCAGTGACAAGAATTTTCATGATTTTCCTTTGAGAGTTTGTGGTTGAATCCGATCGTTTCCAGTTTGCGTAAAACCGTCCGGTTCTGCTGAATGAATTTTATTTTAATGGATGCAGGATTGCCTGCAAAAGAACTGGAGGCGGCAGTAGCAGAAAAAAGTCCGGATTTTAATCGGGATGCGGGAAAAGGTATTCGGGAATGCGAGGACTGTATGTACATGTCGGTATGCGATGATCAGACAGTGCATGGGAAAGGAACTGTTCGCTGCATGGACAGGAATTTGCATCGGAGCCGTGAACGGCGGGCGGGTACTGAATTCGGATGTCCTGGTATGTGTATGCCGGACCGGTGTGTTTGTGGCTGGAAGAGAGACGGTTTCTGAGCGGTTGTGCGTTGTTCACAGTTTTTTGCCATTTCGGCCTGTTTGCAGCGATGTTTCGATTGCATTGAATGGACCGAGCAGGCGGGCGAACTGCTGCTGTTTTTTTACGATATATGAATGTGAAGATTCGTATTGGCGGATACAGATTTCCGGAAAAAGCGGATTCGTGAAAACAGTGGCAGAGAATTTGCGTGCGGATCGGGGACAAGGAAAAGAAGTTGTGTCCTGTGACGGAAAAATAAAAAATCCACTGAAACAGATCAGTGGATTTTTGTATTCTGGTAGGCCGTGGGCGGCTCGAACGCCCGACCAACGGATTAAAAGT
>CAZRQR010000143.1:352-1773 GCA_964602435.1 uncultured Oxalobacter sp. | reverse complement strand
CGCTTCAGGGTGAAGACATTCTCAGGATGCTGGGACATTGCCGTTTTGAGCGCGATGAATACCGTGCGCCGAAAAACAGTTTTGCGGCGGAGCGTCATGTCTGGCTGACGCGCCTGAACAATCTCAGACTCATCGGCAATGGACGGAGTCGTGAACTGACCGCAGAAGAAAGAGCGGTTGTCCATAACATGCCCTACCAGCAAAAAAGCGGTCTTACATACAAACAGTTGCGCAACAAGCTTGTCAAGGAAGGTCTTTGGAAAAAAACACCCAAGGGCATGACAGGCGAATGGCGTTTCGTCGGTCTCCGGTATGGCGACAAAGACCCGGAAACGGCGGTGCTGTGCAAGATTCCGGGCTGGCATGCACTGAAACAGGCATATGAAAAGGCCATGATGAAAAGCGAATGGGAACAGATTGCCGGAGAAGCCTTGCTGGAGTGCCGTTCGGATTTGCTCGACCGGTTGGCATTTATCCTGTCCGTTTACAAGGAAGACGACGAAGTCAGAGAAAAACTGTACGAATTGCTGGGAGATGACCATAAACCGCTGATCAATGCATTATTGAATGTCCGTTTCAGCCAGTTCAGCGCACTTTCCCTGAAAATGCTCAATGCCATTTTGCCGTACATGAATGACGGTGATCGTTATGACGAGGCATGCGAGAAGGCAGGTTATACGCATAGCGCGAGAGGCACTGAATTGCCTGAAAAAAACCGCTATCTGCCATCCCTGTTCAGCGGCAGGGACAAGCATCACACCATGGTGCTGAATGATGATCTTGACGTACCACGCAATCCGGTCGTTCTCAGAGCCATCAACCAGACCCGGAAAGTACTCAACGCCATTATCAAAAAATACGGTTCGCCTTCCGGCGTACATATCGAACTGGCTCGTGATTTGACGCGCAGTTTTTCAGAGCGCAAGAGCATCGCCAGCGAGCAGAAAAAATTTGCTGACAGAAAAGAAATTCTCGTCAAACTGTTCAGGGAACAGTTCAATGCAGAACCCAATGGACGCAATCTTGAAAAATTCCGTCTCTATAACGAACAGCAATGCAAATGCCTGTATAGCGGCAAAACCATCGAAATCGGGCGTTTGATTGATGATCCGGGATATGTCGAAGTGGACCACATCCTTCCCTATTCACGCAGTTTCGATGATTCCAAAAATAACAAGGTACTGGTTCTTTCCAGTGAGAACCGCAACAAGGGAAACCGTACGCCTTATGAATATTTCGGTATGGATGACAACCGGTGGCATACGTTCGAAGAACATGTCAAATCCTTGAAAATCACGGAAGCGAAAAAAGGTCGTCTGTTGCGCAAGGATTTCGGCGAACAGGCACAGAAAGAGTTTACCGAGCGCAATCTCAACGATACACGCTACGCCAGCCGTTTCTTTATGAACTATGTCAATGAC
>CAZRQR010000143.1:0-342 GCA_964602435.1 uncultured Oxalobacter sp. | reverse complement strand
CAGCATCAACGGGGCGCTGACATCGTTTCTCAGAGCGCGATGGGGATTGCTAAAAGACCGTGCAGACAGTGACCGGCATCATGCACTGGACGCCGTGGTAATCGCCTGCTGTACGCAGGCCATGAAAAAACGTGTTGCAGACTATTCCAAAAACAAGGAATTGCAATATGCCAAAGCAGGTTATACGGATATCGAGACAGGAGAAATATTCGATATTGCCGCCTTGCGCAAACTGGAAAACCGTTTTCCGTTGCCATGGGAGCATTTCAGGGATGAATTGCAGCTCCGTCTTTTTTGCAAGGACCGGCAGATGTTGCAAACCGAACTGGCGAAATTCGGAAC
>CAZRQR010000142.1:0-1788 GCA_964602435.1 uncultured Oxalobacter sp. | reverse complement strand
TTTGCTACTGCTATTTCTGCTATTCGTGCTATTTTGTGCCTGCAAAATAAGCACAAGTAGCAAAAATAGCGTGAATAGCCGTAGCAAGGTTTCTAAAACATGGTCAGTTTCGGATTGATAATGACCAGCTTTGCACTTCCGCTTCGGTCTATCCGGATACGGTCAAGCTCCTGCAATGTTTCCAGCGCTTCATTAAGCTGTTCGCTTTTACGGATGGGACCATATTGGAGAATGTGATTCTGACGAATGCCATACGTCTGTTTTGTTTTGCCTTCCCGGATGATCCATTTATCCAGCTTTTGCAGCCTGATCTGTTCCGGTGGGGTGGCGATATCGTTAAAGAAGCGTTTGGCCTCGTTCAGGTGCCATAGAACGATCACGGTCGCTCTATCAAGACAATCTGCACATATCGGCGTGTTGCCATGCTCGAAATAATGGAACAGGGCGGCAAGTCTGGCGATGTTGTCCGCTGCCTTGCTTGCCATATCGTTGATGTCTTCCAGTTTTCCGCCATTGCCCAGCGCTTTTTCGATGGCATTGTATTGGGCGACCCAGAGGATTTTCACTTCCGGCGGGAATGTCATGACGCAAGGTTCAAGCCTGCATTTTTCTGTCATGGGCAATGCATCCGACAATATGGCTTTCAGTCTGTCGTTGAATTTTTCCAGTGCAGGCCATGTATCCGGCTCATCCTTGAAAAGACGGGTTCCCTGTGTGGACTGTGGCACCGATATCAGAAAACGCGCCATGAATCCGCTGCCTCGCGCCAGTTCACCGTTTTTTTCATAGAATTCCCGCAAGGCTTCCTGTTGCACTTGCATGGAAACGGTCAATCTGGCTCCGCTGATCGTGAATGAATCGCTTGTTCTCCGGTCAACCCGTACATCGGCACCATCCCATAGCTGATTGATCAGGGCCAGATTGCGCATGATGGAATCTTTCCCCATACCATGTGAGCCGAATACCGTTCCCGCTTCTGATGAAATGACCCCGGCCGTCGGGTAGCACGTTGCCAGATTGAACCCCAGTATTTCCGGAGTGAAGTCCGTGTAGATCATGCGCGGTTCCAGCGGTTTTGCCGGTTCGGCCGCTTCCAGAACACGCAAGTCGTTTTTTGCCTTGTCCAGTTCATCCGGTTTGCATTTCGGGGCTTTGGACAAGGCGGTTATCCGGGCTTCCAGTCCGTTCATTTCGGCTTTCCATGCCCTGTAATCGGCACTCCATTTGACCAGTTCGGGTTCTGTCTGTTTTTCAAGTTCCTGAATATGGTCATGGATGGCTTTCATGAAATGCCTGTCGCAGCTCGTTTTGCGTTCTCCTGAACGGGCAATGACCAGTGAATACAGGCTTGTCGGGCCGGTCAGTTTTTCCGCTCGCGCTACGTCGATATGGCCTTGTATCGCCAGTGACAAGGCACCCAGTGCAGAGGCGGCTATTAACGGGATGGGGGCCTGATAGAAGGCTTGTGCCTCGATAACCGCGTTCCGGATGGTTTCGGGTAATGCATTGACCGGATAGGGTTCCGGTGTTTCCCTGTTTTCAAGCGGTTGCGGGTCGGGCCAAAGGTCTGTACCGGCTATCATAGTGCTGTTCAGTGTGATCTGTTCCATTTGCTCTTTAGCAGAAATAGCAGGAATAGCAGTAGCAAACGCTTGTGATGGGGGCGTGTCCTGTCCGTTTTGTGATATTCCGTAAGTCATTGCTTGCCCCCTTTCATCATCTGAAACAGGTCATTGAAGTCGGTCGCTCCTTCCGGTCGGTTTGGCCCGAAGTCCGGCATTACCAGAT
>CAZRQR010000141.1:0-1958 GCA_964602435.1 uncultured Oxalobacter sp. | reverse complement strand
TTTTAAACAAAAACAGTCAGGCAGAAAATCGCGCCTTATATCCCCGATCTGAAGGACGGGGATATAAGGCGCACTAGGTAAAAGTTGTAACATTTTATTTCTTCTTTTCGTCACGCAAACCGGACAAATCCACTACCTTTCATGGCCACGAGCGGCGATAATATCGTTTTTTCCGCAAAAATCCGGATGGAAACCATGACCCAAGAACAAAAACCCAAAAAAACCGGCTGGATGACGACTTTCTTAAGAGCACTGGCAATTTTTTTCTTCATCATGGGCCTCTATTATTTCGGCAAGGCCTGGCTCTTTTAAGCATCACAGTGACCATCAGCCATTTTCGTAAGTCCAGTCCAGCAAACCATCCAGCACAGGACGTGCCGATTTCGCATTTGGATGATTAATCATGCATACAACCAGATATCTACGGCCGCTCTTTGCAAGAACGTAACCCGCGATGGCCCTAACATCATTAATGGCACCTGTTTTAATATGGGCTTTTCCTGCAATTCCGTTATCCGTCAGCCGTCTCGACATCGTGCCATCCCGCCCGACCACCGGAAATGACGAGATCAGTTCAGGCATTACCGGCGACTCGTAAGCGGCCTTGAGAATCCGCGCCATCGTCAATGAAGTTATTTTTTCCTCACGCGAAAGCCCGGAACCATTCTCGATAACCATGTCACCGGCAACGATTCCCTTTTCAGCCAGCCATCTTCTGACGACTTTTACACCTTCCCCTGTTGTAACGCCTTCACCATAAAATTCGGCGCCCAACGTCAACAATAACTGACGTGCCTTGACATTGTTACTGTATTTGTTAACCGCATTTACAACCACACCCAATGCCGGCGATTTCCACTGTACGACCAAACGAGCATCATCCGGAAGCATTCCTTCATACACTTTTCCATTAAAAGTCCCTCCGGCTTCATGCCACAGTTTTTCAAAGATACGTCTGAAATAATGCGAATCACTCATCTGATATGGATGAATCGCCAGCTTCTTCCTGCCGCATGCCAGCGGATATTCACCTTCGAAATAGGCAACCCTGTCATCAAAATGAATGACCAAGCCAGTTTGCCAGTTTGCAC
This sequence comes from uncultured Oxalobacter sp., assembly GCA_964602435.1. GTDB lineage: Bacteria > Pseudomonadota > Gammaproteobacteria > Burkholderiales > Burkholderiaceae_D > Oxalobacter. The sequence goes on along the minus strand of CAZRQR010000141.1, from coordinate 867 downwards.
AGGCTGCGCTGGTTGCAACCGGCGGGATAACCGCAATACCATCCATGCGCGGTTCCAATGTAACCATCACTTCATCCCTGTCGTTGTCAGGAATAAACTGGACATCGATTCTCTTGTCATTCAAAAGCAATCCGTCAGCCCCGGCATTGTAGGGTTTCAATGGCGCTCCATCGAAAGCGGCGGGATCATATTCCGTCTGCCCGAAAACACGCCGGTCAAGAATGACATTCCCGAGAATTTCACGAATACCGGCATCCTGGATTTCCCTGACAAAAAGCCAGAGATCCTGATAAGACAAAGAGGGATCACCACTTCCCTTGATAATCAGGTCGCCATTTAAAACACCTGCATCAAGTTTTCCTTTTATATATGCGCCCGTTATCCATCTGAATTGGGGACCAAGCAGTTCCAGCGCCGCATAAGTCGTAACGACTTTCATTGTCGACGCGGGATGAAAGGCGATATCCGGATTAACGGCAACGACAGGTTCCCGTTCATCAAGTGGTTGCACGACAATGCCTACCGCATCTTCAGGGATACCTGCCAGCTGCAGTTCGGCCCGGATGTTATCCGGCAATATCCGTGCATGAGAAACAGTTCCCGCAATACAAAAAGCCACAAACAGCATTCCAAGGCACCGGAAAATTTTCCGATTGATGGACTTGACCGTTTTAAACAGTGTTTTCATGATTTGTCCCTGAACGAAGCGGCACCAGAAATTCCAACTTTTCTGATATTTTCCAACAAAAAACCATCAACTTCCCTGTGTTACAAAAAACAGGAAAATTTCCAGTTGTTTTTCCGCGGAAAAGTTTATCAGCCGTGCCGTAAAACCCCGTTCTTTAGGGTAGTGATATAAGACACGGA
>CAZRQR010000140.1:0-2107 GCA_964602435.1 uncultured Oxalobacter sp. | reverse complement strand
ATCCGTGTCTTATATCACTACCCTAAAGAACGGGGTTTTACGGCACATGTGATAAACGGTTCGAAGTGGCTTACTTCAGATGGCCAGCGTATAATCCACCGGAATATCTCAACATGCTCATCAACATACAGGAAAAAATCATGCCAACCATCAATATCCAGCTTTTTGAAGGCCGTACTATCGAACAGAAACGCGAACTGGCCAGAGCCATTACGGAAGCGACTTGCAAAACGCTGAAATGCGATCCGGGTGCCGTCGATATCATCATGCACGATGTCAAGAAAGAAAACTGGGCTACTGCCGGAAAACTCTGGAGCGACTGATCCGATGGGAAAAAGATCAACCGTCCGGAACGGCATTCAGACCGGGCTGCCGTCATCCGTACCGGTAATCCGGTTCATCTCTGCCGGCCGCACCGGTCAGGCCGGACATGCTTCTTCTCCCTGACGGGAAATCACCGGAAATTTCCCGTCCTTCACCCACAGCTAGCAAACGGAGTGGCACGACAATGCCGGCATGGCCCGTGCAGATGAATCCGTGATCCTGTCCCTGCCATTCATTCTGTCAGGCCACCGCATGTTGCATTCCACAACATACGATATCCCATATCCCGTTAACGAGACTCAATAGGCGGTTTCCCTTTTTGTTACAAAGTTTTTCATGATTTGTATTTCCGCCGCAAATGGCAGATAATGGAAATGACTCGGGACTGCATAGACCTTTTTCCATTCATCATATAGGCAAGGGAATTGTCATGAAACGTTCCATCATCATTCTGTTTTCAGCCTGCGCACTGTGCATGGTTTCAGGAAATGCCTTGGCGGACAGGCCTCCTCCGCACCGTCCTCCTCCGCCACGCCATCATCATTCACGCACATCGGTAGGTATCTCGTTCGGCATCCCCCTATGGACCTATCCGGCCTATTCACCCTATTACCCGTATTATCCATACGGTTCGTACTATCCGTACCCGCTGCAAACCATTGTCATCCAGTCGACACCGACACGATATATTGAAAAAGATGAAGAAGAATCCGCGAAACACTACTGGTATTACTGTCCGGATCCGAAAGGATATTACCCTTACGTTCCGAAATGCAATGCCGCTTGGCAAAAGGTTATCCCTTTCCCGCATGAAACCAGGTGATCATTACTGAAACAAATCGCAAACGCAATCAAACGGAGCAGAAAATGTCATTCAATTCAAAATATGCCATATTGTTACTGCCTCTTGCACTGGCAGCCTGTTCATCAATGCCTTCTGGACCGAATGTCATGGTTCTTCCCGGCAATGGGAAATCGCTGGAACAGTTCCAGGCAGACGATTCTTTCTGCCGCCAGTATGCATCCATGCAAATCGGAACCAGTGCCAATGAAGCGGCCATCACCAGCGGTGTCAAAACTGCCGCCTTGGGAACGGCGCTGGGAGCAGCCTCAGGTGCATTGATCGACGGAGGCCATGGCGCTGCAGTCGGCGCTGGTGCAGGACTGCTGATCGGCGGTGTCGCCGGAGCCGATGCGGGCAGAACAACCGGCTATGAGGCGCAAATCCGTTATGACAACGCCTATCAGCAATGCATGTATGCAAAGGGAAACAGCATTCCTGTCACCACAAACTATTCCCGGACAGGAAACAACGGAAATCAGCCCTGGCAGAATAATTACGGCCCTCCGCCCGATACGACCTCTCCTCCCCCGGACCGGCATGTCGTTCCGGAAGAATAGGATGTTTTCAGGGCGATCCTTCTGGAATCCGCCCTGAAGTGAAGGTCGTCAGTTCCGGCTCAGCTTTGCATCAACGGATATTTCCGCGTTAAGCAATCGGGAAACAGGGCAGTTTTCCCTGGCCTGTTTCACTGTCGTTTCATATGCGTTCATATCTCCGTCCGGAATACGGGCAACCACATCAATGTGAATCCGTGTGATGACGAATCCCTTTTCTGTTTTTTCCATGGTCATGTAGCCGTCGTCCTTATCTCATCAGGCGTCATTCCCGCAGCACCGAGCTGCCCGGACAGATCCATTTTGACATCCTCCCCCGCCTGAAGGCGGGAGATTCCTACGGAGTCAGAGCACAAGTGCCCTGATCTCTTCGGTGGATTCCTGC
>CAZRQR010000139.1:0-2289 GCA_964602435.1 uncultured Oxalobacter sp. | reverse complement strand
TTCATCCGGAAATTATCGGACTGCTTCAGGAAAAAACCGAAGTTGTTGCCAATCAGGACAGGAAAACGTTTTCCAGAGAAGTATTGTTGGAAAGTGCGAAATGCGGATGCCCTGATGGCTTTCATGCCGGACTGTATTGATGAGGCTTTTCTGAATGCATGCCCGAAACTGAAAGTGATCGGCGCCGCCCTGAAGGGATATGACAATTTTGATGTGGATACCTGTACCCGTCATGGCGTATGGCTGACCATTGCGCCGGATCTTTTGACGATACCTACAGCGGAACTGACGGTCGGTCTGGTTCTGGCCGTCACAAGAAACATGCTTGCAGGAGACCGGCATATCCGGAGCGGACAATTTGCGGGATGGCGGCCGGAACTGTACGGACTGGATCTGTACCGGCGGACAGCGGGTATTGTTGGTATGGGGCTTGTCGGCAAGGCTGTTGCAAGGCGATTGCGCAGATTCGGCATGAATCTGCTTTACCTAGTGCGCCTTATATTCCCGGCCTTCAGGTCGGGGATATAAGGCGCGATTTTCTGCCTGACTGTTTTTGTTTAAGATAGCGTCATGAAACGACTGCAAGCTTTCAAATTCCAGTTAAGACCAGATGGTCAACAGGAGCTTGAAATGAGACGCTTCGCTGGCGCGTGTCGTTTCGTTCTCAATCGTGCATTGGCACTTCAGAATGAGAATCATGAAGCCGGAAATAAATATATTTCCTATGCAAAGTTGCTCGGTTCAAGCGATATCGTCATCCCGCTGCTGCCGTTGACAGACCGGACTTATCATTTGTTCGGCCGTGATACGCTGGCAAGGATGAAAAAAGGAAGCTATCTGGTCAATGTCTGTCGGGGGTCTGTCATGGATGAGATGGCAGTGACCGAATTTCTTGAAAAGCGTCATCTGACCGGATATGCGGCGGATGTTTTCGAGATGGAAGACTGGATTCGTCCCGGTCGCCCGCATTCTATTCCGGAAGCGTTGCTGGAAAATACGGAACAGACATTCTTCACTCCGCATCTGGGGTCGGCTGTGGATGATGTCAGGGTGGAGATTGAACGCTACTGCGCCCGAAACATTCTTCAGGCGCAGGAATGCAAGATCCTGGACGGAAAAGTGAATGATGTCCGCTGAACGGAACCGGATACGGCAAAAAAGGACAGCACGGGCTGTCCTTCTTCCGTTTTTCAGTGCAAGGGAGACGAGCGTTTGTTTTTTTCCCGTTCTTCCTCGAAATGTTCGTAAATTCGGGGAAGATTGGAAATCATTTTTGTAACCAGCTCTTCCCGTTCTGCCGCAGGAATTTGCTGGTACCCTGATATTTCGGGGATGTATTCGGAATAGAGGGTCAGTACAGGAGTCAACAAACCTTCCTGCTTGCTGGTTTCAACCATTTCTTTCCAGCTGTCGCGACGCATGTCCATTCCGAGAATGAATCCGTATGCCCATTCATTGGCACTGCATTTCCCGTCCGGATCGGCATAAAGGAAAGGATAATATTCATCGTTGCGTTTCAGGACGGAATCGATATGTTCCCAGTGCTGGGCGAGTGCGCCCATGATCTGGTCGGATTGTTCCTGGCTTTTGAACTCCGGCATTTTTCCGCCGAAAATGACAGGGAGATATTCTTCGGCACTGACAGGAACGGGGCCGGTAATGAGCGCACAAAGAAAACCATCAAGTACTTCCATATGCATGGCGTTCTGGGCAGCATGTGAATCCAGATAATGTTCCAGCGCGTCAAGCTGCTGGTTGGACAGCTTGGGCGATGTTTCCTTGTGGTTCAGAAAATCGTCAAGTGCGCTGAGCATGGAAGCACTTGCTTTATCGTTATCGGAATTTTGATTGGACATAAGCGGCTGTAATGTGAGGTTAAAAGGATGGATGACTTTGCAGCTAGTATAACAATAGTTTTTCAGCACTTGTACAAATGAACGGGGATTAATGGATTAAATAACCACGCTCTGCTAAAGGTCAATAACCGGCCGGTCGTTTTGCATATGGTTTTCAGGAATGGTATTTGCTGTGTCTGGAACATTCTGGAAGTTTTATTGTGAACTCGGGAAAAAATATGAATTGTACAGGTACTGCTGTCTGGTCCGGTGGACCGAAGGATGGAAAAGGAACGCTTTCGACGGAAAGCAAAACCTTGTCCGGAACACCCTACTCGTTTTACCTAGTGCGCCTTATATCCCCGTCCTTCAGGTCGGAGATATAAGGCGAGGTTTTCCCGACCGTTGTTTAAAATAGTGGGATGAAGCGGCTACCATGGTGGTATGAAACGAC
>CAZRQR010000138.1:0-2405 GCA_964602435.1 uncultured Oxalobacter sp. | reverse complement strand
ACTTGTGCTCTGACTCCGTAGGAATCTCCCGCCTTCAGGCGGGGGAGGATGTCAAGCATAAAAGCCCTTACATATTGGGATAATTCGGGCCTCCACCTCCCTCCGGGGCGATCCAGACAATATTGCCGGTCGGATCCTTGATATCACAGGTTTTGCAATGCAGACAGTTCGCCGCATTGATCTGCAAGCGCACGTTGCCATCCTGGTCTTTCATGTACTCGTAAACACCCGCAGGACAATACCGCTCTTCAGGCCCGGCATAAACGGGCAGATTGATGTTCAGCGGCACATCCCGGTCCTTCTGCGTCAGATGGGAAGGCTGGTTTTCTTCATGCATCGTTCCTGACAGATACAGCGAGGACGCGATATCGAACGTCAGTTTTCCGTCGGGCCGTGGATAACTGATCGGCCTGCATTGCGATGCTGGCAGGAGATATTCGCGATCCGCTTTCCTGCGGTGAAGCGTCCAAGGCGCCTTTCCCCGGAAAACAACCTGATCGATACCGAACATCAGCGTCCCCACATACAGGTTGGTTCCCATCCACGGTTTGAAATTGCGTATTCTGACCAGCTCGTCATAAAGCCATGACCGGCGGAATGCATCGGGATACGCGTCCAGCACATCCTGTCGCCGGTCTCCAACCAGTGCCGTACAAACCGCATCGGCAGCAAGCATGCCTGACTTGATGGCGGCATGGATTCCCTTGATTCGGCCGCCATTCATGAAACCGGCGTCACACCCCAGAAGCGCACCCCCCGGAAAAACGATTTCAGGCAACGCCTGAATACCACCTGCCGCAATCACACGTGCGCCATAGGCAAGCCGCTCGCCTCCCTCAAGAAACTCCCGGATCGCCGGATGCGTCTTGTAACGCTGGAATTCCCCGAACGGCGACAGCCAGGGATTTCTGTATGCCAGCCCCACGGTGAACCCGACAGCGACCTCGTTATTGTCCATATGGTACATGAACGAACCGCCATAAGTACCTGCATCCAGCGGCCATCCGGCCGTATGCATCACCAGACCCGGCCTGTGAACCGATGTTTTGACCCGCCAGATTTCCTTGATGCCGATTGCATAACTTTGCGGATCTCGACCACGATCGAGGTCGAACCGGTCAATGACCTGCCGTCCAAGCTGCCCCCGGGCTCCTTCTGCAAACAGGGTATAACGCGCATGGAGTTCCATCCCGGGCTGGAATGCATCGGTCGGTTTTCCGTCTTTCCCAACCCCCATATTGCCTGTGGCGACCCCTCTGACCCCACCGCTTTCGTCATACAGCACTTCCACAGCGGCGAATCCGGGAAACACGTCAACCCCCAGATCCTCGGCCTGCCGGGCCAACCAGCGTACCAGATTGGCCAGCGAAACGACGTAATTGCCCTTGTTGCGCATCGCTTTCGGCAGCATCCATTCAGGTGTTTTACGGGCTTTTTTCTCTCCCAGAAAAAGAAAACGGTCCTCGGAAACCGGAACGGTCACCGGCGCCCCCATTTTCTTCCAGTCCGGAAACAGTTCGGTCAGCGCCGCCGGATCCATCACGGCACCGGAAAGAATATGCGCCCCGGGCTCCGAACCTTTTTCGAGCACGCAAACCGAAAAATCCTGTCCTTTTTCACGGGCCAGCTGTTTGATCCGGATAGCGGCAGACAGACCGGAGGGTCCGGCACCGACAATCACCACATCGTATTCCACGGCCTCACGCGGACCGAACGGTTCCGTACCCGGCAATTCTTGTTGGGTCATCTTCAAAATAAAAATTCAGTCAATGCTAATGGAACTTACCGCAAAATCATGACATGATATCGGGCAAGCCGTTAATTTCAAAGCGATCAAGGAGAAAATCAAAAATGACAGACAATCCATTGTCCGGCAAAAAACCGGTTTTCGTTTCCCGCATTCCCATCCGTTGGGGAGATATGGACGCCATGGGCCATGTCAACAATACCGTTTTTTTTCGGTATCTGGAACAGGCACGCATCGAATGGTACTCTCACCTCGGACGTGAAAAAGCCGGTGCCGAAACGGTCGTCGTCCATTGTTACTGCACATTTTACGTACCGCTCACCTATCCCGGAGAAATCGAGATCAGAACATATGCCGGTTCACCCGGACGGTCGAGTTTTGAAATCGTACAGGAAATACGGCGCAGCGACGATCCCGATACTGTCTGCGCCATCGGAGGCTCGAAAGTCGTCTGGATCAATCCGGAAACCGGCAAATCGACTCCCCTTCCCCAAATGATGCGCGAACTGATGGAACCCTGACGTACCCGGTATTCTTTCTGTATCCGTACGGCAACGGCTATTTCATTCATATATCCGGAAGGAAACTTTTCTACCGGATATCCTTTGACATCCTCCACGCCCTGAAGGAAGTGGATTCCTGCTATGTTCAGGCTGTT
>CAZRQR010000137.1:0-2419 GCA_964602435.1 uncultured Oxalobacter sp. | reverse complement strand
GTAACCATCCGCTAGGACACAGGCCGGTTTCAGTGCCGTTTGACCTGCATGACTCCACCGACCTCACTGATCATCTGGATTGCCTTGTTGAGGCTATCAGTCGAGACAATTTCCACAGTAAAGGCCATTCTGGCCTGCCCTTTGCTGCTCTGTGTCCGCACACCGATCACATTGATTTTTTCCCGCATGAAAACATCGGAAATATCGCGCAGCAACCCCTGACGGTCTCCTGCAAGGACATCAATATCCACCGGATAAACCGTATCGGGTTCCCGTGTCCCCCATGTCGTCTGGATGACCCGTTCCGGCGCTTTCTTCTCCATTTCAAGAAAATTCTTGCAATTCTTGCGATGAATCGAAACGCCCTTGCCTCGCGTGACAAAACCGACGATCGGATCCGGCGGAGCCGGCCGACAGCACCTTGCCATCTGTGTCAGCAAACCTTCCGTTCCGACAACCAAAATGCCGGACTTCGCTCCGCTTGCCACACTGGACGCCCTGCTTTTGCGAATGATGTCGTCGTCATTGCCGATTTCATTCTCGGTTTCCTGACCATGAAGCGCCATTTCGACATTGCGCAAATTGAGTTTTTCCTTGCCGACGGCGAAAAACATTTCCTCCACCTTGGAAAATTCCAGCTTGCGTGCCAGTTCTTCCAGATTGACCGCCGTCTTGCCTTCCCTTTGAAGCAGTTTTTCAATAATGATTCTGCCACTGGTAATGGTTTCCTGATATTCAATGCCGTTGAACCATGCCCGTATTTTGGCATGCGTTCTGGGATTGACGGCATAACCCGGACTCAGCCAGTCACGGGAAGGACCGATATTTCCTGTCGCCCCTTTCGCCGTAATGATCTCAACAGTCTGCCCGCTTTTCAAAGGCGTATTCAGCGGCACCATGACACCATCCACACGGGCACCGCGACACCGATGGCCGACATCGCTATGCACCTGGTAGGCGAAATCGATCGGCGTCGCCCCCTGCGGCAAATCGATGACGCGTGCCTGTGGCGTCAGTGCATATATTCTGTCATCCAGCGTCATCGACTTGATTTTCTCGACCCATTCCTTGTGGGAACCCTCTTCCGCAACCGCATCATCCACATCGGTTTTCCAAGACAGCAACTGCCTCAGATACGAAATCTTCTCGTCATACTGCTGCGCGGCAAACGTCGAACCGCCTGTTTCCTTGTAACGCCAGTGGGCTGCGACCCCGAATTCTGCCAGCCGATGCATTTCCTGTGTCCGGATCTGTACCTCGAAAGGCTGTCCGTTTTCCGCTATGACGACTGTATGCAGTGACTGATAACCGTTCGGTTTCGGCCTAGAGATATAATCGTCGAATTCTTCCAGAATCGGCGTCCAGAGATGGTGGATAATGTCCAGTACGGTAAAACAGGTCTTGATATCGGAAACGATCACCCTGAAAGCACGCAGGTCATACATTTGTGAAAAATCGAGCGACTTGCCGCGCATCTTGTTGTAAATGCTGTAAATATGTTTCGGACGTCCCGTCACATCAGCCCTGATGCCTGCTATATCGAACTCTTCTCTCAGGCGAGCCATAATTCTGCGGATAAAATCCTCACGCTCTGTCCGTTTTTCTTCCAGACTCTTCGCAATCCTGCGATAGGCCTCCGGATCAATGAACCGGAAAGAGAGATCCTCCAGTTCCCACTTCACCTGCCAGATTCCCAGCCGGTTCGCCAGTGGTGCATAAATCTCGAGCGTTTCCTTGGCATAACGCCGGCTGACATCGCTGTCTTCCTTTTTTTTGGCCAGGAACCGCAATGCAGCCATTCTCGCTGCCAGACGGATCATGACAACCCGCATATCGGAAGCCATGGCCAACAGCATCTTACGCAGTGTTTCCGCCTGTGCCTTTCTGATCTGCGCCGCATTTTTGCCATGACCAATCTCTTCAAGGCCGCCTGTCAGATCCCGCAATTTGAAAAGCTTGCGGACACTGTCGACCAGATTGGATACTTCCACTCCGAACCGTGTCTCGATCTGTACAGCAATATCAGGATTGTATTTCGGCAAAACCGCCAGCAATCCCGCAATACGTGTTTGCACATCGCTGTTCAATTCCGCCAGAATCAGACAGATGCTCTTCGAAAAATCAATGGCAGGCTGTCCGCTATCCAGATTGATTCCGGCATAGGATTCCCGCGCGAATGCATAGGCATCCATGACAAGTTTGCCGTCCTCGCCGGAAAGCCCTCCTGTCAGGTTCTCAACTGCATCTGTAATCAGTACTGAAGAAACCATAATTCAACCCATTGTTCATCAAATGCAACTCCCGCGACTGGCCCTGTCCGGCCAGATAAAACGCCATTTTGACATCCTCCACGCTCTGAAGGACGTGGGTTCCTGCTTCAACGGGCGGCCTGACTGCACCATCCCTCCACAGGCAAGAA
>CAZRQR010000136.1:0-2439 GCA_964602435.1 uncultured Oxalobacter sp. | reverse complement strand
ATTTGGCTATGGCATTGGACTGACCAACCCTTGCCTGGGGTCTTTCACCCGTTAGAAAATGTGCATGCCATGCACACAAAAACCCTGCATTCCTTCCGGGATGCAGGGCAAAAAAGAAGGGGCCGTTCTGCCGGTCTGGCCGGAACGGTTTTTTTCGCTCAGAAACTGTATCGTACCCCTGCGCTGACCTGATAGGTAGTCCTGACCGGATTGCCCACTGTGGTTTCCATTTCGCCGTAGGCCGCCAGACTCTTGTTGATGTTCCAGGTGCCTCCCAATGCGAATTCTCCCCAGGTTCCGCCCATGTCTTCACTGTATTTGCGGCTAATGCCGTTCTTGCTGGCACGAATGTCGGATTTGGCTTCCCAGTCGTTCAGCACACTGGCCTTGATGTAGGCGCTGCCGGTTTTTTCCGGAGATATCCAGCCTGCAGCGATACCGAGACGGCCGACAAGGCTCTCGATGGCATCCTGATTGATCCGGACGCCGTTGCCGGTCGTGTAATCCGCACTGTCGAGATGACCGTACATCAATTCGACCTGCGGCTCGAAATAGTAATTGGTGCTGGCGATGTTGAAGCGCCGTCCATATTCCACGGACAGGGAAGTTCCGGATGTGTGCATGCTGCCGCCCACTTTTTCTCCCCGTGTGTAATACAGGTCGTAGTCGCTCTGGGTATGGTGGCGTTTCAGTGTCACATCGACGAATTGCCCGTCATCTCCCAGCCAGCCGCCATACAGGCCGAAACTGTAGTTCTTGTCGTCGGTACTGCCGTTTTTCAGCGATCCGTCTCCATCGGTATAGCTGGCCGTGGCGCCGATCAGGAAATTGCCGATCCGTCTGTCAGCACCGATCTGCAAGGTCTGGTAAGTGTTGTGCATGCTTCTGTATTCGCTTTGTCCGGCGATGGCTCTCGCCCACATGCCGGATGCCTGCGGCATGGTGCGCAAATCCCCCATGCGCTTGTCCATATCGTTCATCTGGCTGCGGAAAACTAGGAAATTGTTCTGTGCGATCTGGTGCAGCGAATCCATCACGCTGTTTTTGGATTCTGTCACCGTGGAGACGCTGCCGTTCGCATCGACATGCGCGAGCACCGCACCGACAACGTCGCCTTCCGCGACTATCTGGGTCTGGGTCGCTCCTTCAGCCTGTATATTATTTGCCAGTTGTATCATGGCCGCCGCGGTATCGGCACCCAGATCATCGGCATCGATGCCCATGTAGTTGACGGTGAGATGACCCGAGGCGGAACCGGCAACTCCCCCGCCGATTTCGGATGAATCCACCGCGGAACCGACTTTCAGGGACGCAGCCTGAAGGGTGCCGTCACTGTTCGCCTGTGCCGCGACATTGATGGTACCGCCAGACCCCTGCATGTTCTGGACGTTGACGGTCTGATTGACATCGTTGATGTTGATGACGCCATTATTCAGGATGAGGTTGGTCAGCGCCATGGATTCGACGCTGGTGCTGGTGTTGTTGTCAACGGAATCGGTTATGACGGTCGGATTCCATTGTGCCCCATTCGACAAGGTCAGATTGAGTCCGGTTCCGCTAACGGCGCCGACGTCGTTCTGGCCGTCGGTATTCTCTCTTCCAGACGGATAACCTTTGGCGACATTGCCGGTCCAGGAAGAATTTTCCCCCGTCAGAATCAGATTGACTGTCGCATCGATTATGCTGCCACTGTTATAGTTTGATCCCGGCGTTTCAAAAAAAATGTCACCGTTCAATACGACGGTTCCCGTTCCGCTCTGATTGATGTTGATCGTGGAATAGCCCCGCACATCAAGTACGTTCGACGCATTGACTGTCAGGTTCCCGTTGATCTCGATCTGCCCGTTGGAAAAAGCAACAATTCCGGACGCATCGGCATTGATAACGGTATCTGTGGCATTGATGGTAATGGAAGATGCACCGTCCGGTGCGATTTCCGTCTGTGTATTGTTCTGTGCCCAGATACCATAATCACCGCCGGAAATCATCAATTTCTCGGTTTGGACATTTATCTGGCCGCCCGTTAAGGCCAACAGCCCGGTATCAGGTCCTGTCAGGTCAATCGTTTTGGTATTGCTGTCTCCCAAATTAACTACACCGTTATTGCTTGCTCTTATTGTCTCGCTGGTATCACTCGTTACGGTAATGTCGCTGCCAAGAACGGTTGCTTCATTACCTTGCACATCCACTAAAATACCGCGGTTGTCCCCCCCATTGATCACAACAATGCTTGCATTTTCACCAACTGTAACCTGAGATGCCGTCATGTCGACAGATTGCACTATACCATCTACGGTTACGGTTCCGATATCGCTTGCCATCGCTACATATGGCATCGCCGCAGCCAGAGCAGCGGCCAGTAATGTTTTCTTCATGCCTTGTCTTTGTAAGCAGGGATGGCAAATATCTGCTAATAATCATTTGTGACGGTTAAAACGG
>CAZRQR010000135.1:0-2504 GCA_964602435.1 uncultured Oxalobacter sp. | reverse complement strand
AGAGGGGGTGGTCAAACGCCCGCGTTGTTGCGGGCGTTTGAAGGGGGGTAGAAGAGGAGAGGAAGATCAGGAACGTGAACGAGCTTCCTCTGCGGCACTGACATGCTGGCTGGCATAAGACTGGTGAGCTGCAGCTTCAGCCTCACCGACCTTGACCGGATACCCCATCTTCGAGAGAACCGACCCCAAAGCCGACAGACACAACATGACATTGGCCGACTGGGCCGTATAACCCATCAGACCGAAACGCCAGATCTTGCCCGCCAACGGACCCAAACCGGCACCGACTTCCAGATTGAATTCGGAAAGCAGTTTTGCACGGACTTCCGCCTCATTGATACCTTCCGGTACCATGATGGCACTGATCTGCGGCAAACGGTTTTCTTCCTTGACCAGGAATTTCAGTCCCATCGCCTCGAAGCCGGCCTTCAGGGCCTGATAGTGTCTCCTGTGGCGCGCCCAAGAGTTTTCGATCCCTTCCTCTTTCAGTAGCAACAGGGCTTCATGCAGGGCGAACAGACCGTTGATCGGGGCAGTATGGTGATAGGTCCTTACCGTGTTGCCCCAGTAGTTCAGAATCAGGTTCAGGTCCATGAACCAGCTCTGGATCTTGTCCTTGCGGCCAGTGACGTAGTCAATGACACGGTCGGAATAGGTGACCGGCGACAGGCCCGGGGTGCAGGAGAGGCATTTCTGGCTGGCCGAGTACACGGCGTCCAGATCCCAGTCCTTGACGTAGAGCGGGCAGCCTCCCAAGGAGGTGACGGCATCAACGATGGTCAGGCAATCGTATTTGTGGGCGACTTCCGCCAAGGTTTTGGCATCCGAGACGCATCCTGTGGATGTCTCGGCATGAACGAATGCCACGACCCGGGCGTCCGGGTTTTTCTTCAGGGCATCTTCCAGGGCATTCGGATCGACCGGATCTCCCCAGGTGCCTTCCACGATGATCGGGGTGGCTTTGCAGCGCTCGACATTCTCGATCATGCGTCCCCCGAAAACACCGTTGCGGCAGACAACGACCTTGTCTCCCGGGGCAACCATGTTGACGAAACAGCTTTCCATGCCTACGGATCCCGGGCCGGAGATCGGATAGGTCAACGGGTAGTCGGTCTGGAAGGCGTACCGTAACAGGGACTTGAGTTCGGCCATCATGTCGACGAAGGCCGGATCCAGGTAGCCGATGACGGGAAGACTCATTGCTGCCAGAACGCGCGGGTTGATATTGGATGGGCCTGGACCCATCAAAACGCGTTGCGGCGGATGAAATGAGGTGATTTTTTTATGCGAAGCTGCTGCCATGATTTTTTATGTCTCACTGGGAAATAAAAAGCTTGTCAGGCTGGTTTGATGGTACCTGACGAAAATAACGTTCTGCATTGTTATTTTCCACCATTTTCGGTTTCCGGAACAGGGGGGTGTGTGTCTGCCGTTTCCGGCAGACACTTTTGCCATTTCTCCAGGGGTCAACACGGTTCCATTTTGACTTTGCCGTGTTCTTCTTCCATGGTCTTGGCCAACAGTTTGACCAGGGCATAGACGGAGTTGATGTGCGGGGTGGCGGTGTTGGTGATGCGGCCCAGTTCGACGACGGACCCGACCAGCGCATCGATTTCGGGGGCTCTTCCAGCTTCCACGTCCTGCAGCATGGAGGTTTTGTGTTTGCCGACTTTTTCGGCTCCGCGTATCCGTTTTTCCAGCGGAACACGGAATTCAATGCCGAGCTTGTTGGCGATTCTCTGGGCTTCTATCATCATGTTGCCTGCCAGTTCTCTGGACAGCGGGTACTGGCAGATGTCGACCAGGGTGGAGTGCGACAGGGAACTGATCGGGTTGAAGCTCAGGTTGCCCCACAGCTTCAGCCAGATTTCGGCACGGATGTTTTCCAGTATCGGGGACTTGAAGCCTGCCTTGATGAAGGCTTCGGATACTTTCTGGGCACGTTCCGTGACGGTCCCGTCCAGTTCGCCGATGGGGAACCGGTCTCCTTCGATGTGTTTGACGACTCCGGGGGCGATCAGGGCGGATGCCGGGTAGACAACGCAGCCCAAAATCCGGTCGGCCGGTATCTTGGCGCTGATCAGTCCGGTCGGATCGACACTCTGGACACGCTGGCCTTCATGTGGCCCTCCATGTTTGTGGAAGTACCAGAACGGTATGCCGTTTTGCATGGTGACAACGACGGTGTCCGGACCAAACAGCTTGGGCACGTCGTTGGCAACAGCGTCCACCTGGTGGGCTTTCAGGGCCAGTATGACAACGTCCTGCGGACCCACTTCGTCATAGTCGTTGGTCGCCTTCACGTTTTTCGCCACGTGTTCGGTACCGTCTTCCATGATCAGTTTCATCCCGTCTTTCCTGATGGCTTCCAGGTTCGCACCCCTTACTATGAAGGTCACGTCTTCACCAGACAAGGCCAGCTTCACTCCTACGTAGCCACCTATCGCTCCGGCTCCTATGATCGCTATTTTCATGTTCTTTCCCTTCTTCCTCTCGTCTTCACC
>CAZRQR010000134.1:0-2542 GCA_964602435.1 uncultured Oxalobacter sp. | reverse complement strand
AAATCTACAACAACAATGAAGCTTCCACTGATTCTGTCACCGGCGTCCAGATCGGCATGACACACCGGTTCTGACCGGATTGCCTTCACGGGAAAATGGAACGGGCAACGGCCTCTCCGCCCGTTCCATTTCTCCCCGTCTCTCCCGTCAAACGACATATCGGAGACCGTTCGATACCCGGAAACCGTCTTGCCGGACAACCGGCAGCAAATGACCCGCATACTGCCAAAAAGACACTGGCGTCTGCGACCGATACCGCATCCGATCCGTTTTCGTTCCTCAGGCGCCCCGCCCCCACATGATATTCCGGACTTTCCGCCTTTCCCAACACCGGCCGGCAGGCTTTTTTTCAATGCGTGCTGCCATTTCCGGAATATTTTTCCGTCTCATGCACGGAATGTTTTCTGCGTTCGAAACCATCGTGTCAACGCGTCAAAGAGGCGTTAAAACAATGTTATTGACACGTCAATGACATTCTGACGTCACGTGTTGACACCCCCCGAACCTGTCCGGTGACACACAGACACATGATCTTCCGCAGCCTCTTTCCGCTTCCTGCCGTCAGGCTTCCTGCAGCACTTTCCCGTCGGACAAACCTTTTTCCGGACCCGCGACCTTGCCACTTCCGTCCATATATACCCTCAAGCCGAAAGAATGGCCACAGCATACAGGCCGCCACCGGCATGAAAATGGAAGATCCTGTTTTTAAAGGAAAAAGACTGAAACCGCCATGCACGACGAAATCGCCATGACACAAAAACGAAAAAAAAAGGAAGACTTCCGGCTGGAGAGTCTTCCCGTCAAAAAAGAGAATAGATCTGATATCTCAGTCCGAACCTTTTAATGCATATTCCATGCCAGTTTTCAAAAAGACTTGACCGAAGTCAAAAAAAGCGATGATTTCTTCTCCCGAAAGATTGAGCTGGCACAAAAAATGCAGAAAAGATTTCCGATCTTTGTGATTTGCAAAGAGCGGTACTGTCAGACCTGTCGTCCCCTATGGCAATCCGGACGACATGTTTGCAGAAAAGTATTTCCTCTTTTTGGAAAGTTAGATTTAGGAGAGTAGATCTATGGCTACACAAGAAAAGTACCCAAATCGGTGGGTTCAGCTCGCTCTGGGTATCATCTGTATGGCAACGGTGGCAAACTGTCAGTACGGCTGGACGCTGTTCGTTGCTCCGATTGAAGACAAATATCACTGGGCTCGTACAGCCATTCAGCTGTCGTTCACCATCTTCCTGTTTTTCGAAACCTGGCTGGTCCCTATTGAAGGGTGGGCTGTAGACAAATTCGGTCCGCGTCCGGTCATTATTTTCGGTGCTATTCTGGTTACCATCGGCTGGATCATCTGTTCCAAGGCTTCCAGCCTGGGCGTTCTGTATTTCGCACAGATCCTGACCGGTGCCGGTGCCGGTGCCGTGTACGGTACCTGTTCCGGTAACTCGTTGAAATGGTTCCCGGACAAGCGCGGTCTGGCGGCGGGTGCGACTGCGGCCGGTTTCGGTGGCGGTGCTGCCATTACCGTCATTCCGGTTGCCAACATGATCAATACCTCTGGCTATGAACAGGCGTTCTTCGTCTTCGGTATCGTTCAGGGTGTTATCATTACCTGCTGTGCCCTGTTCATGCCACGTGCCAAACTGCCACCTGGAACGAAAGCGGTTCCGCGTGTTATTTCTTCCAAGAAGAACTACAATCCTGCTCAGATCGTCAGAGAACCGCTGTTCTGGCTGATCTACTGCATCTTCGTGGGTGTTGCCTCCGGCGGTATCATGGCAACGGCTTCTTTCGGTCCGGTTTCCCGCGATTATGGTCTGGACAAGATTCCGGTCACCTGCTTGGGCGTTACCCTGCCGCTGTTGACCATGGCCATGTCCATCGACAACATCTGTAACGGTGCATCCCGTCCTATCATGGGTTATCTGTCCGACCGCTTCGGCCGTGAAAACGTCATGTTCATTGTGTTCATGGGTGAAGCAGCTGCCCTGCTGGGTCTGGTTTTCTGGGGACGTACACCGATCGGTTTCATGTTCTTCGCAGCCATGACGTTCGCATGCTGGGGTGAAATCTTCTCGCTGTTCCCGTCCATGTGTGCCGATACGTTTGGTAGTGCGTATGCAGCGGGTAATGCCGGTACGCTGTACACCGCGAAAGGTACTTCCTCACTGATCGTTCCGCTGGCAGCCGGTCTGGCCAAAGGCGGTAACTGGAACCGTACCTTCATCCTGTCGGCATGTATCGCAGCAGCCTGCTCGCTGCTCTCCTTCTTCGTGCTGAAACCGTGGCGTCGTCGTTTCATCGAAAACAACAACAAGGAAATCGAGGCACAGGAAGCTGCCGCAGCTTCCGCTGCCAAGTAATCCCGAACGGGACCGGAAACCTGCATTTCTTTCCGGTCCATTTTTCCAAAGCGGTAATACTGGAGTATTACCGCTTTTTTCTTGTCTCCTTCTTTCATACTCCCTCCTCCGGACGAGTCACGTTATCCCATATACCGGAAAACGAAAACATATGATAGAATCCCAGATATGCAACAGAA
>CAZRQR010000133.1:0-2580 GCA_964602435.1 uncultured Oxalobacter sp. | reverse complement strand
GCCGACAAGCCCTCACGCTGCCGCAAACTTCACAACATCGCCAACAGCGTCATCATTTTCGACGAAGCACAAATGATACCCGTCAGCCTGCTCAAACCGTCCGTACTGGCCCTGAAAGAACTGGCAGACCATTACGGAACCACTCTGCTTTTCTGTACGGCGACCCAACCGGCCCTGAACCGCAGCGGTAACGATGCCTTTCCCGGATTCGATGCCGAACGCATTACGGAAATCGTTCCGGAAGACCGGCTGAAAGCGCTTTTCGACTTG
Organism: uncultured Oxalobacter sp.; assembly: GCA_964602435.1. Classification (GTDB taxonomy): domain Bacteria; phylum Pseudomonadota; class Gammaproteobacteria; order Burkholderiales; family Burkholderiaceae_D; genus Oxalobacter. Next base: position 2,310 of record CAZRQR010000133.1, on the reverse strand, counting down.
TTCCGACGGGTGAAACTGACGTATCTGGACAAACTGTCCGATACCAGTCTGGCCGAACGCCTCAATGCGGAAAAACAGGTACTTTGCATCGTCAATACCCGCCGAAGGGCGAAAGAAGTATTCGAGGCGGTAAAAGACGGCACAAAACCGGACATCTGGCTCCATCTGAGTGCCCGCATGACCCCGGCCCATCGCAGTGAGGTACTGGAAACCATACAGAAAAAGCTGAAGGCCGGTGAAGAATGCCGTGTCGTCAGCACCTCACTGATCGAGTGCGGGGTCGATATCAGCTTTCCGGTCGTCTATCGCGAACAGACCGGACTGGATTCCCTCGCACAGGCGGCCGGCCGTTGCAACCGGAATGGCGAGTTGGCAGAAGGCGGATGCTTTTACGTCTTCGAACCGGAGTGTGGATTGCCGAAAGGCGCACATGATCTCCAGCGGCGAGCCACCTTGTCCGAAAGCGTTTTCAAGCGTTATGACGACCCGTTTTCGCCGCAAGCGGTCGCATCCTATTTCAGCCAGTTGCGCCGGTATGCCGATACCGATGAATCCGGTGTCGTTCGGACCCTTTGCGGAGACAGCATCGCAAGTAAAGGAGATTTCCGTTTCAATTTCCGTTCGGCAGCGCGAGCATACCGCTTCATCGACAGCAACATGATCCCGGTCATCGTCGTCAATGATGTGAAAGGCAGCGACTCCGCCAGACTGGTCGAACGGCTGGAAAAATTCGATAGCGACCCGCTTCTTTTCCGGGTGCTGCAACAGCATACTGTCCAGATTTATGCCCGGGAGGCCGGCGTGATGGAAAGAGACGGTGCATTGGAGCTGGTGAAAGACCGGTTTTACATCCTGCGAAACGGAACGGGGTATGACAGAGAACTTGGGCTTATGGTGGAAGATCCGACCTATATGGATACGGAAAAGGGAATTTTTTAGCTAACACACCATTGAAAAAATAAGTGTGGATTGAAACAATAGTGTTTTTATGAACGATGCGGGACTTGTCACGCATCGCCATTAACTGACATGGAGATTTTCATGCCATACGGTATTCGTCTCAAGGTTGAGGGGGATTACGCACTCTTCACACGGCCGGAAACCAAAGCCGAGCGCAGTTCCTACGACGTCATGACACCTTCTGCGGCCAGAGGCATCCTCGAAGCCATTCATTTCAAACCGGCCATACGATGGATAATCGACAGAATTCATGTTCTGAACCCCATCAGATTCGATTCCATCCGGCGAAACGAAGTGTCGTCGAAAGCCAATGTCCGGCGTACCATGAAAACCGGCGAACCCGTGCATCTTTTCATCGAGGAAGACCGGCAGCAGCGGGCGTCGCTTGTTTTGCGCAACGTGGCCTATATCATCGAAGCACATTTCGAACTGACCACCAAAGCGGGGGCAGGCGACAACGAAGGCAAGCATCTGGACATCTTCAACCGCCGTGCCTTGTCCGGTCAGTGCTTCCATCATCCCTATTTCGGCTGCCGCGAATTTCCTGTCCGTTTTTCGCTGTTGGAAGGAGAACTCCCCGTCTCGCAACTGGCGAACGATGCACCCCGAGATCTGGGCTGGATGCTCTACGACATCGACTACGCACACGGCATGAGACCGCTTTTCTATAAACCGGTTCTGGAAAAAGGCATAATTGACGTCGCCAGATGGCGAAAGGAGACCTTATGTTCCTGACCGAACTGGCCCGTTTTTATGAACGCAAGATCGCCGAATCGGATCCAAGCATTCCCATGCCCGGTTTCAGCGAGGAAAATATTGGTTACGTCATCCGGATTTCACGGGAAGGGGAATACGTTGATCATCTGTCGCTGATGGATGCGAGAAACCGGCCGCGCCGGATGAGAGTGCCTGCCGCTGAAAAACGTTCGATACAGGTTTTGCCGAATTTTCTCTGGGATAATACAGGCTACGTGCTCGGCGTGGACAGCAAGGGCAATGAAAAACGCAGTTTGAAAACGTTTGAAGCTTTCCGGAAAAAGCATGCCGATCTGGCAGAAAAAACAGGCAATGCCAGTCTGAAAGCTGTCGCTGCGTTTCTGGAACGCTGGACTCCGGACAGGTTCTCCGAATGGAGCGACCGGGAAACGGTTCTGGATAGAAACATCGTCTTTGAAATCGAGGGCGAAAACGGATTCGTGCACGAACAGCCTGATGTCCGCGAACTCTGGCAGCAAATCAGGGCAGAAGATAGCGGGAAAGGAGCCGAAAAGGGGATCTGTCTTGTCACTGGGCGGTGCGTTCCAATTGCACGCATCCATCCGGCCATTCGCGGCCTGAAGGGTGGAAAAG
>CAZRQR010000132.1:0-2587 GCA_964602435.1 uncultured Oxalobacter sp. | reverse complement strand
CAGGAATTACACAAAGGAAAAAGGGTTAGCAGCAAATAATCTACTAACCCTTTGATTTTATTGGTGGGTTGTGAGGGGCTCGAACCCACGACCTACGGATTAAGAGTCCGCAGCTCTACCAACTGAGCTAACAACCCAACGGGAACAAAATTATATCAGCAAAATCGAAACAGGTTAATACCTGTCGCCCTGATTCTTCTTGGCGATGCTTTTTTTATACATTTTTGTTTTTCCGTTCCGGTTGTTTGCATCATGGCACGGCAGCCGATCGATATGAAAGGATGTGTGTCCGGTCTGGTCGTGCCGGCACGATAGCGGTTTTGTTTGCCGTTTCTCGGGTGCAAAGCGAATCCTTGTTTTCATGACTCACCGAAATGATGCATTTTTTCCGGATTGATCGGTAAATCCGTGATTTATGCCGGAATTGTCTTCTTCGGGAATGCCTCTTTGTGGTGCATCCATAGTTTTTTTCATTTTTCTGCATGAATAAGGTGCCGTTTTACGCACGGTTCCGTTTTTCTGATCCTTTTTCGGGGCATTTTTTCATGTTGTTTCTCCTTTAAAAGTTGGCATGGTCTATGCAGTAATGGAAATACGGAAATAATTCAGAGCTTGAAAAAGGAGAGTGTCATGAAAAACCGGATTTTTGACGTACATGCGGAAGAAAGCATTGCAGAGGCCGTATCTGCTGCGTCAGTCAGTCATGATTTTTAAACGGGATCGGAGATCAGGGGTCAAGAGGAGAAGAACATGAAATTGATCAGTGCCATTGTGAAACCGTTCAAACTGGATGAGGTCAGGGAAGCACTGGCTGCTATCGGCATTCAGGGAATGACGGTGACGGATGTTCGCGGATTCGGCCGGCAGAAAGGGCATACCGAATTGTATCGCGGTGCAGAATATGTCGTTGATTTTCTGCCGAAAATAAAGATCGAGGTCGCTATTGCAGACGAATTTCTGGAGCAGGTAATCGAAGCGATTGGCAAATCGGCGTCAACAGGGAAGATCGGCGATGGAAAGATTTTTGTCATCGATCTGGAACAGGTGATCAGAATCCGCACCGGTGAAACGGGCGTGGATGCACTATAAAAGGGGAGATACCATGAAGAATCTGTTTTCGATTTTGCTGGCAGCAGCCGGTACCGGTTTGGTAGGTGGCGTTTTCGCTCAGGAGGTTGCGGCGCCCGTGGCAGAAACGAACGTTACTGTTGTCGAAACGGCAACGGTATCGGCAGCTTCCGCATTAAGCGCAGGCGATACGGCTTGGATGATGACGTCAACCATGCTGGTTTTGTTGATGATTGTGCCGGGACTGGCACTGTTTTATGGCGGATTGGCACGGACCAAAAACATGCTTTCCGTACTGATGCAGGTTTTCATGACGTTTTCGCTGATTACCGTTTTATGGTTTCTGTATGGATATTCACTTGCATTTTCCGGGGAAGGCGCCATTGTCGGCAATCTTGACAAGGTATTCATGAAAGGTATTACGCCGGATTCCATGTCCACGGTATTGTCAACGATTCCGGAATACGTTTTCTCGGCTTTCCAAGGATCTTTCGCCTGCATTACGGCAGCCCTGATTGTCGGGGCATTCGCCGAACGGATCAAATTCGGTGCTGTCATGGCGTTTATGGCGATATGGTTTACTTTCAGTTATGTTCCGATGGCTCATATTGTATGGGGTGGCGGTTTTCTAGGTGAAGACGGTGCGCTTGATTTCGCAGGCGGTACGGTCGTTCACATCAATGCGGCGATTGCCGGTCTGGTCGGCGCCTATCTAATTGGCAAACGGCTGGGTTATGGCAAGGAAGCGTTTATGCCGCATTCGCTTACGTTGACGATGGTGGGGGCATCCCTGTTGTGGATCGGCTGGTTCGGATTCAATGCCGGTTCTGCCGGTGCGGCAAACGGTCTGGCTGGTATGGCTTTTGTCAACACGGTCATCGCAACCGCCGGTGCAACACTGACCTGGGCGATTGGTGAAACATTTACCAGAGGCAAACCTTCCATGCTGGGCGCTGCGTCGGGCGCTGTTGCGGGACTGGTCACGATTACGCCTGCCGCCGGTTTTGCCGGTCCAATGGGATCGCTTGTCATGGGATTGATCGCAGGTCCGGTCTGTCTGTGGGGGGTTACCGGCCTGAAAAGAATGCTGAAAGTGGATGATGCCTTCGATGCTTTTGGTGTTCACGGTGTGGGCGGTATTCTGGGCGCCATCCTGACAGGTATTGCGGTTTCGCCGGCATTGGGCGGTACGGGGTTGAGCAGTGGGGAATATTCCATGCTGGCCCAGCTCTGGATACAGTTCAAGAGCGTCATCGTGACGGTTGTCTGGTCCGGTGTGGTTTCCTTCATTGCCTACAAGCTCATCGGTATGGTTTGGGGACTTAGGGTATCGGAAGATGATGAAAGGGAAGGTTTGGATAAAACCTCTCATGGTGAATCGGCTTATCACTACTGACAAAAGAAGGAGAATAGATATTTCATCGAATTGTGTACGGAAAAACCCGGCAACGCCGGGTTTTTCCGTTTTTGTGTGCATGGCATGCACATTTTCTAACGAGTGAAAGACCCCAGGCACGGG
>CAZRQR010000131.1:0-2655 GCA_964602435.1 uncultured Oxalobacter sp. | reverse complement strand
TGAAATGCGCCGCCAGCTTGAGTACAAGCAACTCTGGCGTGGTGGTCAGGTGCTGACTGTTTCGCCGGCATACACAAGCCAGCGTTGCGCGTGCTGTGGTCATACAGAGAAAGAAAACCGCCTGTCACAAAGCAGATTTGTGTGTCTGGCGAGTGGATATACAGCGAACGCCGATGTAAACGGCGCTCGTAACATTTGGCGGCGGGGCACGCCGTTCTTGCCTGTGGAGGGATGGTGCAGTCAGGCCACCCGTTGAAGCAGGAACCCACCGAAATGATTCAGGCAACAGCCTGAACATAGCAGGAATCCACTTCCTTCTGGGCGTGGAGGATGTCAAGCAGTCAGAAAGCCGTCCTAGGAAGTCGCGCCGAAAAGCGAAACGGAAGCATATTCCGCGCCCTTGCAAGACTTGCAGAATACCGATGCATCCGGAACCTAATTTCCGACATACTCTCTTTAGAAAGCCTTCCCTTACGGGAAGGCTTTTTTCATACCGGATACGAAATCAATGCCTGTGCCCTGTTCATGACAAAATTCCGTCTGTACGCCCGTTTTCCACCATTCATGCCACCGGCAGACAGGAAACCGGGCAACTTCCCGAAATGGACAACAGATAAGCCTGAAATACGGACCGGCCGGACAATAGATATGAATGAAGATTTTGGGCGGCGATATCACAGCGAGGTAAAATAATCCGGTAAACTGCACGGTTTCCGGCTGCCCTGACCGGATTTTCCCATACTGGATTTTTATGCTTCGACTGACTGAAATCAGACTCCCTCTGGATCACACCGGTGAAGAATTGAAACAGGCCATTCTGGCACGCTTGGACATTCCCGAAAACGAATTGCGTGGTTTTACTGTCTATCGCCGGAATTATGATGCCCGAAAAAAAACGGCCATCGTGTTTTCCTATACGATAGACGTCGAAACCGCAAACGAGAAAAATATACTCGACCGTTTCCAGAAACATCCCCATATCAGGCCTGCGCCTGACATGACCTACCGCTTCGTGGCCCAAGCACCGGACAAACCCTTTTCAAGGCCCGTCATCGTCGGATGTGGTCCCTGTGGACTGTTCGCCGCCCTGATTCTGGCACAAAGCGGTTTCAGGCCGATTGTGCTCGAACGCGGAAAAAACGTCAGGGAAAGAACACAGGACACATTCGGATTCTGGCGTGAACGGCAATTGAATCCGGAGTCCAATGTCCAGTTCGGAGAAGGCGGTGCAGGCACGTTCTCTGACGGCAAACTGCATACCCAAATCCGTGATTCCAGACACTACGGAAGAAAAGTGCTGACCGAATTCGTGAAGGCAGGTGCGCCGGATGAAATCCTTTACATCGGCAAACCGCATATCGGAACATTCAAACTGGTCAGAATCATTGAACAGATGCGCGGTAAAATCATTTCGCTGGGCGGAGAATTCCGTTTTCAGACCCGGGTGGACGATTTGCTGATCGAAAACAGGCGAATCAGGGGAGTGATACTGGAAAATGGTGAAACCATCCATTCAGACCATGTCGTGCTGGCGCCCGGCCACAGCGCCCGCGATACATTCGAAATGCTGTACAAACGGGGAGTACACATTGAAGCAAAACCTTTCTCGATCGGTTTCCGGATCGAACATCCCCAATCATTGATCGATACCTGCCGGCTCGGTCCATACGCCGGAAATCCGCTTCTGGGTGCGGCTGATTACAAGCTGGTACACCATTGCAAAAACGGACGTTCCGTTTACAGTTTTTGCATGTGCCCCGGCGGCACGGTCGTCGCAGCCGCCTCCGAACCGGGAAGACTGGTCACCAATGGGATGAGCCAGTATTCCAGAAACGAACGAAATGCCAATGCCGCCATTGTCGTGGATATCACGCCAGACGATTACCCCGGTTCTCCTCTAGCAGGAATCGCCTTCCAACGGCAACTCGAACAAAAAGCCTTTGAACTGGGCGGCTCGAATTACAATGCTCCCTGTCAGCTGGTCGGCGATTTTCTGAAAGGCAGACCGTCCACCCGGCTCGGAGCAGTGGAACCTTCGTATCAGCCGGGTGTCACTCCCTGCGATTTGAGTGAAGCACTTCCTGCCTATGCCATCGAGGCGCTCCGCGAAGCCATTCCAGTCTTTGAGCGCACCATTCCCGGCTTTGCCATGGAAGACGCCGTGTTGACCGGCACCGAAACGCGTACCTCTTCTCCCGTCCGGATCGTCAGAAACAGGAAAACCCTGCAAAGCATCAATATCAGCGGACTTTACCCGGCTGGTGAAGGAGCCGGTTATGCAGGCGGCATTCTGTCCTCTGCCGTTGATGGCATTCAGGTTGCAGAGGCCATTGCCAAAGCCATTTGCGGATAACCGTTCACTGTATCTTGACAGATCACGACTTCGCACACCTGTCTCCCCTGTCGGGACAGGGGCTGCCGACATCTTATTGACGTACCCCGATTTCTTCCGGAAAACATTCCATCTTTGACATCCTCCACGCCCTGAAGGAAGTGGATTCCTGCTATGTTCAGGCTGTTGCCAGAATCATTTCGGTGGGTTCCTGCTTCAACGGGCGGCCTGACTGCACCATCCTTCCACAGGCAAGAACGGCGTGCCACGCCGCCAAAATGTTACGAGCGCCGTTTACATCGGCGTTCGCTGTATATCCACTC
>CAZRQR010000130.1:0-2678 GCA_964602435.1 uncultured Oxalobacter sp. | reverse complement strand
GTCCCATTCGCTAGTATAGACACATTGCCCTCCCTGTGATTCGAATCCCATGCGTATGCCGCCGATGCCTGCAAACAGATCAATAAAGGTAAATTCGCTTTCCGGTTTGATTTTTGCAGGTTTTGAGGCGATGACTCTCAGGGCAGCCAGTTCCTTTTGTGTGTAACGTTCACGCACGCAGGCCAGCATCTGGCGTGCTTCGGTGTATTCAGGGATTTTCATGGGTGGTAACCTGACTCCGGGACAAACTGATGACATTATGTCATGCTGTTGTCTCTTTGTATATGGTGCGCAGGGAAGGTATGTGGCAGTCGGTCACAATGCCTGTGTTCCGGGTATGATTTTCCGGGTCTTGTACAGAAAGCGCAGCCAGAATAGGATGCCTGCGGAGGTCAGTCCCAGCGGGAAGGCGATCCAGATTCCCACGATGCCGTATCCCAGAACGAAGCCGAACAGGTAACTGGATGTCAGGGAAATGACGAAGTAGGCGATGAAGGAGAACAGCATCATGATTTTCACGTCCATGATGCCGCGCAGGGCGTTGGCGAATGCGATTTGCATGCTGTCGCCGAACTGGTAGATCATCATGATGGGAAAGAGACTGCCCAGTGTCGCCAGTACGGCGGTATTGTCCGTGAACCAGTTGCCGATGGCGAAACGGAATTGCCAGAAGAGGGTGGCTGAAATGGCGGCCATGACGAGGATCAGGTACAGGCCCGAAAAGGCCGCACGCCGCACGTCGGCCGGTCTCGCCTGTCCCCTGAAATAGCTGACACGCACAGCAGTCGCTGCGCCCATGCCGTAGTACATCATGAAAAAGAGGGTGCTGATGGTGAACATGATCTGATGGGCGGCGAGCGCGACGGTGCCGATCCAGCCGACCATGATGGTGGTGAGCGAGAAAGAGGCGGTTTCCATGCCCATTTGCAGGGCCAGCGGCCAGCCCATCGCGTTGAGCTTCAGAAAATCGGCACGGTTGACGACGGACCGGATGAAGCCGGCACGGTAGTCGCGGTAACGGGGAAGCAGGAAGAAGAGGGCGATGAAAATGCACAGCATGACGATGCGGGAGAACAGGGTGGAAATTCCGGCGCCCAAGAGGCCGAGTTCCGGAAATCCGGCAGCGCCGTAGATCAGGACGTAATTGCCTAGAATGTTCAGCACATTGCCGAACAGCAGGATCCACATGGAAGTGCGGGTGTCCATGATACCGTCGGCGAACTGCTTGAAGGCATTGAACAGCAGGATGAAAACGAGCGAGGCGAGTACAACCAGATAGTAGGGCTTGATCAACGGAATCAGTTCGGCTGGCTGGTCGAGCTTTTCGATGTTGAAGAACAGGACGATCATCGCCAGTGTGAAGATGACGGCGACCGTGAAATTGGCCAGTAGGGCGTTTTTGAGTTTGCCTCCGATGCCGGTTTTGTCGTTCGCGCCGAACAGTTCGCCGATAAGTGGCGTCAGTCCGTAGGAAAAACCGGTGCTGCCGATGATGACGAGACTAAACAGGTTGTTGACGAAACTGGCTGCACCCAGCGATTCGGTGTTGTAGTGTCCGATCATCATGGTGTCGGCGAAGCCGAGTACGATCATGCCGATCTGGCCGATGATGATCGGCACGCCCAGTGCGATCAGTTTGCGGAAATGGTCGGTAAACGGTATTGGCTGGTTCATGCTCTGGTTTCTGTCGTGTCGGCAGGCGGCCGGGCGGTTTAGGGTGATTCCGTGTGCTGAAAGCAGGTTATTCTGGCCGAATCCGGCAATGGCGTCAAAAAGGCACGGAAATTTTCCGGAAACAGGCAAAACCGCATGGACTGGCCTGTTTCAGGTTTCATGAATCGCAAGAATCTGCCGTTATTCGCTTTCCAGTATCGATGGCAGTTCGTCGAGCCGACGGATTTCATAGTCCGCCGCCAGCGCCGGTTCGGCCGTTTTGCCGGACGGATTGTACCAGCAGGTATCGATGCCGGTGTTTTTGCCGCCGGCGATGTCGGAGGTCAACGAGTCGCCGACGATCATGGCTTTTTCGGGTGAAAAATGGTCGATGGCGTTGAAAACGGCGCGGAAATAATTCCTGCTCGGTTTCTGATGGCCGATTGTTTCCGAGACGAAGATGCCGTTGAAGTATCCGTTCAGCCCGCTTCCCGCTAGCCGGCTGTACTGGGTGGCGGCCACGCCGTTGGTGACGCAGTAGAGCCGGTATTTTCCGGCCAGTTTTTCACAGAGCTCCTTCGCACCGTCGATCAGATAGTACCCTTCTCCCAGCGCCAGCTGGTAATCCCGGGCGAAGGCAATGCCATCGACGGCATAACCGGTTTCGGCGAAAAGACGGGAGAAGCGGGTGGAGGTAACGGTTTCCTTGCTGATTTCGCCTCGTTCGAAGGCGGCCCAGAGTCCGTGGTTGACGGTGTGATAGATGTCCCGGATTTCGTCGGTCAGTTTCAGGCCGTAACGGGAAAATGTCAGATCCAGCGCGTTTTTTTCGGTTCTGGAAAAGTCGAGCAGCGTATCGTCCGCGTCGAGCAGGAGCGTGTCATAATTTTTTTTCATGATGTTTCCTGTTGCAGAATGCCTTGTGGGCAATGGGAAAGTATACCATCGTGGCGTTTCGGCGGTATGGGGTGACAGGGCGATTGCATGAACTATTCCTTGACATTTTGCAGTGTGTCTGCGCCAAA
>CAZRQR010000129.1:0-2756 GCA_964602435.1 uncultured Oxalobacter sp. | reverse complement strand
ATTGTTTTTTATTGGTTTTTAATACCGCATCAGACTGCTTTAAACGGGTTGATGGTGGAGGCGGCGGGTTTCGAACCCGCGTCCAGAAGTCCTCTGCAGACAGTTCTACATATTTAGCGTTATCATTTGATTTGATCCGGCTGACGCGGATACGCACGCTTCAAACGGACGAGTTACCAAATAATTTGACCTCTTGCCTGGTAACCCGGCTTGAGGCGATTTCCTGTCAATGACCCTGCGTGCCTTTCGGCCTGCCCCAGGAAAAAAACAGTACAGGGATAGCCGGGATTAAGCGGCTAATGCGTAACTTTTATCGTTAGCGTTTACTTTTTTCTGGATGGATTTACGAGGGTTCCAGTCCTCGATATGCACTGTTCTGCTTTGCAACCCCTGTCGAATCCAAATCGCCCCCTGTTTATGAAGAATTTGGACTTTTCGTGAACAGAAAAGTTTGAAGCAATTTATAATTATACATTTTATCGGGCATTTTCGCTGATTTAATTCATGCTTCGGTGAGTAAATGCCGGAATTTTTGGCTGATCGATTTTTTCATGACTATGACTGACCAATCCGGTTCGGAAAATCCGGTTGTCGCTGAAGAAGCGATATCGGAATCCAGAGATGTGTTGTCAAAAAAAATAGCGCGCGAAGTGGCTCGGCGCAGGACTTTCGGGATTATTTCCCACCCTGACGCAGGCAAAACGACATTGACAGAGAAACTGTTGCTGTTTTCTGGCGCAATCCAGCTGGCCGGAACGGTCAAGGCACGGAAAAGTGCACGGCATGCGACATCCGACTGGATGGAGATCGAGAAACAGCGTGGTATCTCGGTCGCCAGTTCCGTGATGCAGTTTGAGTACCGTAACCACATTATCAATTTGCTGGATACGCCCGGACACCAGGATTTTTCCGAGGATACCTACCGTGTATTGACGGCTGTCGATACAGCGTTGATGGTTATTGATGCTGCACGAGGTGTCGAGGCACAGACGATCAAGTTGCTGGATGTCTGCCGGATGAGAAATACGCCGATTCTCACGTTTATGAACAAGCTTGACCGCGAAGCGCGGGATCCGCTTGAATTGCTGGATGAGGTGGAGACCGTGCTGAAGATCCGTTGTGCGCCGATTACCTGGCCGATCGGGATGGGCAAGAATTTCAGGGGGGTCTATCATCTTCTGAATGACGAGGTCATGTTGTTTGCTCCCGGTAACGAAAAGGCGGATCAGACTTTTGAAGTGGTCAAGGGAATAGACAATCCGCGTCTCATGGAAATGTTCCCGATGGAAATGGAACAGCTGCAAATGGAAGTCGAGCTGGTCAAGGGCGCGTCGAATCCGTTTGTTCCAGAAGAGTTTCTCTCGGGTACGCTTACCCCTGTTTTTTTTGGTTCGGCGATCAATAATTTTGGTGTCCGGGAAGTACTCAATGCACTTCTGAACTGGGCGCAACCTCCTCTTGGACGGGACGCCACGATCAGAAAGGTCCAGCCGACCGAAACGGCATTTTCAGGTTTTGTCTTCAAGATACAGGCAAACATGGATCCAGCACATCGGGATCGTATTGCTTTTCTGCGAGTCTGTTCGGGGCGATTCGAGAAAGGGATGCGTCTCAAGCATCTGAGACTGAACCGGGAAATCAAGGTTTCCAGTGTGGTCACTTTCATGGCGTCTTCTAGGGAACAGGTTGAGGAGGCCTATGCGGGGGATATTATCGGTTTGCCCAATCATGGCAACATGCAGATCGGAGACAGTTTTTCGGAAGGTGAGGTATTGCAGTTTACCGGTATTCCTTTTTTCGCGCCGGAAATTTTCCGTACGATCCGTATCCGAAATCCCCTGAAAGTCAAGCAATTGCACAAGGGCCTGCAGCAGCTGGGCGAGGAAGGCGCCGTTCAGGTATTCAAACCGGTATTGGGCAGCGATCTGATACTCGGGGCGGTCGGTATATTACAATTCGAGGTGGTTGCCAGCAGGCTGATGAATGAGTATGGCGTCGATGCCGTTTTCGAGGGAACCGGTATCAGCAGTGCGCGCTGGGTAACGGCGGAAGACAGAAAAATGCTCTCCGATTTTGAAAAATCCCTGGCTCATAATGTTGCGTATGATGCGGCGGGCAATCTGACTTATCTGGCGACTTCAGGCGTCAATCTGAAGCTGACTGAAGAAAGATGGCCGAAACTGAAGTTTCATGCCACACGCGAGCATTCGGCTTCTCTTAACTGACGGGATCGTTTTCGGGAGACGCTGCCCAATAAAAATGTGCCATGCCGGTTCAGCACGGAACATCAACGCTGAATCGCTGCTGTATCGAGCCCGGAGATCGGGTCTCTTCCTGTCTCTGAAAAATGCCCACCGCTTCTGGTACAGGCTCTGTTTCTTTGTATTTCCTTACACAAAAAGGAGCACGAGAATTCTCATGTTCCTTCTTCGCACTTGTTTCTGTCAGCTTTTGAGCCGTCGTGCCCGTTGCCATGGAGCGGCATTCCTTTCCACCTCCTTTTTTGTCGGACAAATCAGGGATTTGTGGATTGAAATGAAAGTTATGCCATTTGCTTAACGCGGCGCATGCTTGCCGGGAGCTGCTCTTTTGGCTGGTGCTTTTTTGGCCGGTGCGTGCTTTTTGGGCTTCGGAGCATGCTTGTTGACTCGCGGTTTTTCAGCACGCCGTGGTGCCGGTTTGCCGTCATGAGGTGCGGCAAATGCGTTACAGGAGAGGAGTGCGGCGAGAGCAGCAGCGGTTAACAGCGAGAAGTA
>CAZRQR010000128.1:0-2808 GCA_964602435.1 uncultured Oxalobacter sp. | reverse complement strand
TCCTTTCTCAGGGGTTCCGTTTTTCAGAATACGAGCGGCCCTTCCGGATCAATGGAGACTTTGGCACCGACATGTTCCAGCCGGTTTTTCCAGTTGGCGCCCAGAAAGTAGAAACGCAGGCTGTCCTTTTCCTTGTCCATACAGTCGATCAGGGCAGCACGAAGGGCCGTCCACTGGGCGGGTTCGACTAGACATTCGAATACCGAATACTGGACGCGCTGCCCCCAATTCTGGCAGAGTTTCGCGATTTTGCGCAACCGTTTCTGTCCCTGCCTGTCTTCCGTGTTGACGTCATAACTGACCAGTACCATCATGTTTCACCTCACGGTAAAAGGGGGATATTCGCTCTGGTCGCCGCGCAGTGTCCGCGCCAGCAGTCTGGCCTGCATGTGCCACAGCAATCCAACGGGCATTTTTTCTTTCAGGAATGGGTGCATGACGGTTTCCTTTTTGCGGTTCTGCCAAGCCAGAAGGATTTCACGACGCAGGTCATCACTCATCAGGACAGCTCCGGATTCGGTTTTTCTGAACTGTTCCGGCCGGATCTGCCCTCTGTTGATGAGGGTGCAGACCAGTCTGTCCACCAGATAGGGACGGAATTCTTCCATCATGTCGAGCGCCAGCCCGGGTCTGCCCGGCCGGTCACGATGCAGGAATCCGACGGACGGATCGAGACCGGCAGTTTCCAGCGCACTGCGGATGTCGTGCGCCAGCAGGGTATAGGCGAATGACAGCAGGCAGTTGATTTCATCGCGTGGCGGCCTGCGGTTCCGTCCATGGAAGGTGAAGGTTCCGCTTTTTTCGCCGAGCAGGTGGCGGAATACACTGAAATAGGTATTGGCCGCCTCACCTTCGATTCCCCGTACCGTATCCAGCAAAAGCGGCTGTTTCAAGCGTGCCAGCGATTGCGTGAGACGGTTGCTGGCCTGTTCCAGCTCCGGATGGGGACGTTCTCTCGCCGTTCTTCTCAGTATGGTACGGCAGTTGAAAATTTTTCCGATGCAAAACGCCCGTGCCAGCCGTGCACTGGCTTCGGAACTGTCGGCCTGCCGGTACTGTTCGCGACGCAACAGGACGTTGCCGGAAACCGGCCCGTTCATGGTGGCAAGAAACCGTCCGGTTTCCGTCAGCCAAGATACGGTCACGCCGTTTTCGGCACAGTGGCCCAGCAGAAACGGGCTGCACGATACCTGCCCGAACAGTACCAGACTGCCCAGCGTGTGAACGGGAATTTTGCCTTTTACCTGCCCTTCCTGTTTGATGGCGACGCACTCGCCGTCCTTGAAGAGATAACTCTCGGGTGTGGTGACATATAGGGTGTTCAGATACTGTTTCATGCGTCCTCCAGCAGGGTTTGGAAATACCATGCCGACGGATCGGCCAACAGGCCGGGCAGGCAGTCGTCTTTCAGGGAACACGCCTTGCAACGTTTGTCATTGACCGGATGCGGCCGTTTCGTCTGGCGGAAAAGCTGGTGCACGGCTGTGATGGTCTCGCCGGTCAGGTGGCGCAAGGCCTCATCGAAACGGACAATTTCCCGCCGGCGCGTCTGGCCGTAAAAGAGCGCACCTTCGGAAACCGGAATGTCCAGCATTTCTTCCAGACACAGTGCCTGCGCGCAGAGCTGTACCCGGTCGGCATCGTTTTTTTTCGGTCTGCCCCGCTTGTATTCGACAGGATACGGCTGCCACGATTCCTTATCTTCGTGAAACTCCACCACGTCGGCGACTCCGCTGATACCAAACCGTTTCGAACTCAACGCAAGCGATGTGACGGTTCTGACGGTTTTCCGGCTTTCTGTTTCGCCGGAATGGGCTTTTTCGTGCAGGATACGCCCCTCGGCCGTAAAGACATTTTCTTCCCACGCCCTGTCCAGATGGATCAGGGCGCACTGGCGCGGGCAGTACAGGTAATGCTGCAGCGCGGACAGGGGGATGAAATCGGCTTCGTCCATGAGGCTCAGAGCATTTCTTCCATCATGACACCTTTTGCTTTCAGTGCTTCGATATCCTCGTTTTCAACCGTGATGGCATAGTCGGCAAATGCTCTGGCAGGTCCCTCGACTTTCTTTTCGGCTTTGATGCAGTCAAATAGTTTGTGAGCAGGCATGTTGCCCATCCGGTTGGCGTGTTTGAATACGAAAAGTTTCCGTGAACTCATCTTGCCCCGTGCCGCAGAATGGTCGTGTTCAAACATGTTGATCAACGCTTCCCACAGCAGTTGCAGGTCTTCCTCGGAAAATCCGGTTTTTTCGGCCAGTGGTGCGGAAACGAAGCCTTCCACACGGTACAAGCCATAGGGCACGATGAATTTGCGGCCGATCGTGCGTTCCTTGTCCACATCCTTTTCATTGGTCACCGCCATGCGGGTAATGCTGATTTCAGCCGGCATGACCGGATCAATACTTTTCGAAAAGGCAAGCTGGACCGGTCCGCGTACCTGCCCGCAATTGATTTCGGTCGTCATGACGGCACCGAATGTCCGGATATCAAAAAAGTTGTTGCACATCCAGTTAGTTACCATGACGGCATCCTGTTCCTTTTTCGGCAGTTTTTTGGTTTCTGGCTTCAGGTTGCAGGCATCATAGGCCATCTGATTGCTGCGATTCAGCACCGCTTTTTCCTGAACGTAGATCTTGAAACGTTCGGCGCCGTTTTTCACCAGCTCGACATAGTTGCGGATTTTCCGTTTCAGGCAGACGTCGGTCACCAGACCGCGGTTGTCTTCCGGGTCGATGCGCGGCATGTTTCCCGCGTCCGGGTCTCCGTTGGGATTGCCGTTCTCGACATCGTAAAAAAGGTCGAATTC
>CAZRQR010000127.1:0-3063 GCA_964602435.1 uncultured Oxalobacter sp. | reverse complement strand
GCGGACTCGGCATGGATTTGGAGTTGCTGGATTGGCTTGACAGTCACACTTTTCCCGAAGAATCGCGTTATGCCGATCCCGTTTATGCGGAAAAGGCTTACCGGCTGTTTGTGAGGGATTTGCAGACGTCCATGACGACCCGTGCCTGCATTTTCGCGACGATTCATGCCGACGCCACGCTTTTGCTGATGCAGCTGCTGGAAGAAACCGGTCTGGTTGCGATGGTCGGCAAGGTCAACATGGATATGAACAACCCGGAAAATTACCGCGAGACAACGGATGGTTCTCTCGCTGCAACCGAATGGTGGATCAGGGAAAGTCTTTCACGGTTCAGGAATGTTTCTCCTGTCCTGACGCCACGATTCGCCCCGGTATGCAGCGGCGGGCTGATGGCATCGCTGGGAAATTTGCAGCAGAAATATGCGTTGCCCCTGCAATCGCATCTTTCGGAAAACCCGAAGGAAGTGGCATGGGTGAAATCGCTTTTTCCCGATTGCGGGTGTTATGGCGACGTTTACGACCGGTTCGGCCTGTTCGGGAGCAACGGGCCGGTCGTCATGGCGCATTGCGTCTATTCCGGCATGGATGAAAGAGAGTTGATCCGGAAAAGGGGCGTTTTCATCGCGCATTGTCCTCAGTCGAACGTCAATTTGTCTTCCGGTATCGCGCCTGTGAAATCCTGGTTGCGGGAGGGGTTGAAAACGGGGCTGGGCAGCGACATTGCGGGCGGGTTTTCGCTTTCGGGATTCAGGAGTATTTCCGATGCCATACAAATGTCCAAAATGCATTGGCGTTTGCTGGATTCCGGTACCGAGCCGTTATCCCTGCCGGAAGCGTTTTATCTGGCAACCAAGGGCGGCGGCGCGCTTTTCGGCAAGGTGGGCAGTTTCGAATCGGGTTATGAATTCGATGCGCTTGTGCTGGATGATGTGGCATGGCCTTCGCCTTCGGAGCTGGAACCGGAAAGCAGGCTGGAACGGCTGGTTTATCTGGGCGATGACCGGTGTATCCGGAAAAAATATGTGAGAGGCAGGGAAATATTCGGATGAACAGCGTGATTTTGTCATGCGGATCGTTCCAGTGCGGAAAAATGGCGGGATGTCACGGGTCATCGCACTGGTTATTGCAATCATTCCGGCGGCCGCAACGGCTCTTGCGCTCATATTTGCCGGTGTTCTGATGGATGGAGTCAGGGATGCGTATTTTTCGGATATGACGGCAGGCATTCCATCGTTTGTCACGATCGTTTTCATGCCGTTCACTTGTTTGATTTGATCGCTAGCGGTATCGCTTCCGGACTCGTGGCATATGTCCTGATTCAGCTGTTGACTGGAAGCGTTCCTGGGAGAAAATCAGAAAAGTGTGTTTTTCCGGGGGGAATCATGAGAGTTTTTATTGGCAAGACGCGGGAAACGGATATGGGATTTCCCAGTGCCATTTTCAAATCGGAAGTATCCGTAGAATTGTGGCTGGGACCCACAGGTCTTGAAGGGGATGAGCAGGCTTCTCCCGGGATTCACGGCGGCGCGGAGAGAGCCCTGTTGCATTATCCTTCCATTCATTACGACTGGTGGAAGAAACGTTATCCGGCGAAACGCGCTCTTTTCCGGCCGGCGCTTTTCGGAGAGAATCTGTCGGATAATCGCTGGCACGAAGGGAATGTCTGTATCGGCGATATTTTCAGGTGGGGGGATGCCGTCATTCAAGTCAGCCAGCCGCGGTCACCCTGTTACAAGCTGTCCAGGCGGACGGGATGCGACAGCCTGGCGCTGGTCATGCAGCAAAATGCGCGTTGCGGCTGGCTTTATCGTGTCTTGCGGGCAGGGACAGTCGGGGCCGGAATGCCTTTCCGGTTCATCGAACGTGTCAGCGATGTGACGGTTCATGAAATCATGTCAGTCATGTTCGGTGACGAAAACGGGAAACCTTCTATGAAATTGTCCGAATGGCAACGGTTGTCCGGAACGGAAGGTCTGTCTGCAAGATGGCGGAAAACGCTGCTCGGACGCATGGAATCAGGGCAGATCGAATCATGGGAGGCACGGTTGTCAGGACCGGTATCCGGGAAGTGATATGCCGTTTCCGGAAATACCCCCCTGGAAGGGGGTTTTTCGTTTCTGGAAGCGCTGGTAAAGTCGCATTGCCGGAGCGGGGTGAAACATGTCCGGTCCGTATGCCGGAATCCTGTTGCAGGGAGAAGATGCCGAGGCATGAAGAATGGAATGTCTGATGAAAAACGATATGGATTGTTCCGGTTCACCGGGGCCGGAAATTCTGTGCAGGGACAGGAAACATGATATTTGCGATGCAGTGGAAAATTTTCCGGCTGTTCGGCAATGATTCCGGAGAAAGGGCAATATAGCGGCCCTGTAATACAGGCCACGGCGGCTCACAGGAACAATTCGCGTTTGCGGTTGATACACCGGATGTCGATCGTTTTTCCATTGCCCGTTTCATGGCGGTACTGGTCCAGAATGGATTCGAGCGACACGTTGCCCAGTTCGCGGCTGATTCTGTCCGAGATGGTTTTCCAGACAGAACGGGTCTCGCAGACGCTCTGGCGTGGGCAGTCGTTGGATTTGTTTCCGAAGCAGACGATAAAATGGATGCCGTCATCGAAAAGTTCGATCATGTCGCCCAGACTGATTGCGGAGAGCGGTTTGCAGAGTCTGATACCGCCACGGGCGCCGATAATGGCTTCTGTTATATTGTTCTGTTTGAGAATGGCGTGGACGTTTTCGATGATTTTCTGGCTGATATTGGTCTGTGCCGAAAGCATGGCAATCGGAACGGGTAATTTTGCCAGATGAAGTTCGAAAATGATGCGGATGGCATATCGGGTATGGGTGGAAAGTCTCATGTCGTGAGTGCCGGACATCTGTCCGTGAAGATGGAAAGGTATGGATTTTTTTGCCGTGTGCAGATTTTACAATGGTTCGATCATTCCGCATGAATGAAAGGTTTTGAAAGATGGCACTGAAAAGCTATTTCAGGAAAATGAAAGGTGGTCCGCGAACGTTGACCAGAAAGCCGCTGTCCGAAATTTTATGGGCATGGACAGGC
>CAZRQR010000126.1:0-3200 GCA_964602435.1 uncultured Oxalobacter sp. | reverse complement strand
ATCCGTATTTTCATTCACTTGCCTGCCCTGCCTTTCCAAAAGGCAGACAGCCTGCCGTCCACCACCCGTTCCGCTTTCCGGGTAGGACAGGCCCAAAGGCAAACGGTTACCGTTCCCGCATCGACACTCCTGCATGATTCATGTATCCGACAATCCGTTTTTCTGCCACAGATAAAAAAGCCCCCCCCGTTGAACAGCCCACCAAAAATTGACCCCAAAACTTTGGGAGGGTGGTTAAGTATCATTTTGAAGAAAAACTTAATCTGGTCAGACTTTTGAAAGTCGGCTCCCCTTTGAAGAGATTGAGCAGAGAAAAGGGAATAGCGGATGACCAGCGAAGGGTCCGGCTGAAGTCGTACGGGTTATATGGCGAGGAAGGGTTACGTCATCGAACCAGAGGGTATCATTTCAGGTCAGAAGAAAAGCAGGTCTTCGTACGTGATTTTCTGGAAAGAGGAATCTCTTTGTCTGAGTTATGCCTCAGACATGGTCTCAATCGGATCGCCATTCAGAGATGGTGCCGTAAAGTTCGCAAGTATGGATATGGGGCGCGACTTGATGTCAAACGACGAGGACGACCGCCTAAAGACTACATGATGCGACCAAAGGAAAAGGAACTACGGACAGTACTGGAGAAGCTTCGGGCTGAGAACGCTCCGCTAAAAGAAGTGAAGGCCTTGGTCGAGGAACAGGAAGCCCGGGCACAGCTCAATGGGCAAGGGCCATTGACGAACTAAGGTCGGAATATCCGCTTGACTTGTTGTCGGAGTCAAGAAAGATGGCTCGTTCTGTGTTCTATTACTATTTGAAGCGATTGCAAGTCAAGGACAAATATGCTGACGAGAAAGAATTGATTCAATCCATTTTTCACGAGCATGCAGGACGTTACGGTTATCGCCGCTCACTGCCGAAATGCGCAGCCGTGGGGTTGCCGTCAACTACAAGGTTGTGGCGCGTTTGATGGGGACAATCGGACTGAAAAGTAAAATCAGACAGGTTCGATGCTATTCCTATGAAGGTGAAGTCGGCAAAATCGCTCCAAATGTTGTCGCCCGTGATTTTGTGGCTTTGGCACCCAATCGCAAATGGGGTGCTGACGTGACGCAGATAAATATAGGCTCAACAAAGCTATGTCGTACCACTATCCAAATGTCCTGATTTGGCGCAGGTATACGATATGCTTGATAAGGTGTTTGCAAAATCCGATCTTCTTGAGGGTCTGATTCTTCATTCGGATCTAGGCCGGCAGTACTAACACTTCGGTTATCGCAAAAGATTTGAAGAACGCTATATCATCCAAAGTATGTCCTGTAGGGGAGTCTGTCTTGACGATGCCATGGCTGAAGATTTTTTTGGCTTCATGAAGTCTGAACTCCTCTATGCTGAGAAATTCGAGTCGGCCAACGCTTTCATGAAGGCTTGGGATGAATATATTGAGTATTACGATAATTATCGAATCAAGTCCCGCTTAAAGGGAAAGAGCACGGCTCTATACCGAGCTCTTTCTTTAATCGCATCGTGTTTAACCCTTCTAATTTTTTGGGGGCTCTTCACTGACGGGGCGGCTTTCCTGTTTTCCGGAACAGATCCGTGTTTTCAGAACAGGTAATTGAGCACGAGGTGACCGGCTATCCCTTTTCTCTGGCCCACATATCCCTGTATGGCTGCGTCCATTTTCCACGGGCTGTTTTCCGAGGGGGAAAACCGTATCCACACTTCTCCGATTCCCGTATCCCCTTGCAGGCTTGTTTCTTCCAGCGAATGTCCGTACGCCTTTCCATTGGCTTTCCCGTCGAATTCATGTTCCCATTTCACGCCTATGTAGGGCCTGAAGGTTTTTTCCTTGACATATTCTAGTCTCGCTCCCACTTGCGTCCGGCGGCTGTCCATGTCGTCGAACCGGTACGGGTCGTCCGCTATTCCGGTATGGTAACCTTCCAGCCGTGTCCACTGGTACCCCGCGTTCAGAATCCGGCAGCAATTCTCTCGGCAGATCCCTCTGGTAGCTTATTCTGATTCCCGCTCCGTAGTACGTGGATTTTTCGTCGTATTCTCCCCGCTTGCCATTGACGTTAAAACCTATTCCGTAGTAATGAGTGTCTCCGTGGCCTCTGGCATATCCGTTGTGGCTGTCGATATTTCCCCGGCCTGCCTCGATGTAAAGATTGCCGATCAGGTCGTTTTCTCTGGCGTTGTTCAGTTTTCCGGCCACTCCGATGATCCAGTGGGTCCCTGACGCATCGGTATGGGTTCCCTTGTTCAGGTCATGCTGGATGTCGCTGCCACTGATGGTGCTATACAGACCGATACCGTGTTTATCGATGGCGTCGAGTGCTCTTGCCATGCCTGTTTCCATTACCAGATCATGTCCCTGATTCAAAAACCCGAGAGTCGCCAGTCGCCCGCTGTTGAAGATTCCTGTGGCCGGTGCCAGCCGGGTTCCGGTCAGGACGGCTTCGATACCGATCCGGTCACTGCTGATGGCAAGCTGGCTGAATTCGTGGTCAAGAGAGATGCCTTGTCTGACGGTAATCCGGCTGCTGCCGAGGTTGCCGTTGCTGATGTTCAGGCCATTGCTGTTTTTGAGGAGAGTGAGTGTGACAGGGATCTGTCCGCCCTGTATGCGCGCATTGCCACCGGCGTTGATGGCGGTGCCGGAGAGATAGGTTCCTCCCATATCCGTCAACTCGAGGACAGCCTGACCCGTTCCTTGCATCCCTGTCACGTTCAGGTTGACGGTCTCGAAGTTGGCGATGTTGCGGGCAGAAAAGCCGTTTCCGGTGGTGTCGCTGACATTCAGGGTATTGCCGACAACGACTTCCGCGCTGTTGCTCATGCTGTATCTGCCATAAAGGATGGCCGAGCTGACATCGGCTGTCCCCGACAGGTTGACAGTATTGCTGCTGGCTGTGGCGGTATTGCCGACCGCACTGTTTGCAGAATTGTTCGGAAAACCTGCCAGGATTTTTTATCCCTTCGGCCGTTCCGGACGCAGCATTTTAACAGAAAATTCACTTCGTCACTAAACTGTCATTTTTCATGCATTTGCCATTTTGTCCGGCAAATTCCATGAAAACGCGACTTTCCGGATATTTTGCCCACAAGCCGCAAGCAAAGACTGAAAAAGCATTGTATCCTTGAGATGTCTGTCCCGATTGAATTTTTTCCGTTACGGAATTTCTGCATGAAACTGTTTGATA
>CAZRQR010000125.1:0-3231 GCA_964602435.1 uncultured Oxalobacter sp. | reverse complement strand
TTTCTGTTCAGGCTGTCTTTTGCAGGTATTTTTCCGAAAGAACCTGTTTTTTCGGACGGTAAAAGAGTCGCGCATTTCAGAAAGATAAATTGCCGGGAAATGACAGGAACATTTTGTGCCGGCGCCATCAGGTTTTTCGCGAAACAGAGCGCAATAAGGTACAATTTCCAAATGTCTTATCTAGTTCTCGCCCGAAAATATCGCCCGAAAGATTTTGAAAGTATTGTCGGGCAGGATCATGTCGTTCGTGCATTGCGGCACGCACTTGAAAGCCGGCGTTTGCATCATGCCTATTTGTTTACCGGCACGCGGGGAATCGGTAAAACGACCCTGTCGAGGATTCTGGCCAAATCGCTGAATTGCGAGAAGGGCATCACTGCGACGCCATGTGGCGAATGCGAGGCTTGCCGGGCGATCGACTCGGACCGTTTTGTCGATTATATTGAAATGGATGCGGCATCCAATCGCGGGATCGCCGATATGCTCCAGCTTCTTGAGCAGGCCGTTTATGCGCCGACTGCAGCCCGTTTCAAGGTGTATATGATTGATGAAGTGCATATGCTGACGTCGCAGGCATTCAATGCCATGCTGAAAACGCTGGAAGAACCGCCGGGATACGTCAAGTTCATTCTGGCGACCACGGATCCGCAGAAAATACCTGTGACGGTTTTGTCACGCTGTCTGCAATTCAATCTTAAACAGATGCCGGTTTCCCATATTGTCGACCATCTGGCGCGGATTCTGGAGGTGGAAGGGATTTCGTATGAGAAAATGGCGCTCCGGCTTCTGGCGCAGGGAGCGCAAGGATCCATGCGTGATGCCCTATCGCTTGCCGATCAGGCAATCGCGTATACGGCAGGGAACGTGACAGGCGAAGCCGTGCAAGATATGCTGGGCGCGCTCGATCAGACTTATCTCGTACGGTTGTTGGAATGTCTGGCAGCAGGAGATGGTTCCGGATTGCTGAAAATTTCCGATGAAATGGCTTCGCGCAGCCTCTCATACAGCGCCGCCTTGCAGGATCTGGGCGCACTGTTGCATAAAATAGCCATAGTCCAGCGTGTTCCCGGTTATCTGGCGGAAGATCTGCCGGATTCCGCTGATATTTCACGTCTTGCACAGGTTTTCAGCCCGGAAGAAGTACAGCTTTATTATCAGATCGCCGTGCACGGCCGTCATGAACTTGGGCTGGCGCCAGACGAATATGCCGGTTTCTCAATGACGCTGTTGCGTATGCTGGCTTTCGTTCCGGAGAAAAAAAAGCTGACCAGACAAATGGCGGTACGCAAAGACATTTCAGACGTCGCCCGACAGGCGGCAGGCCAGACTGGAAACGTAAAGAAAAAATTTCCGGGAACTGCCGTGTCGACAGACAAAAGTGAAAGTCATGCAGACGATACACCGTCCTGGATGGAAGATATTGCGTCTGCAGGGGTTTCTGTTTCGCCATCGCATATGGAAAAAAACGATGCCGTCAGCTTGCCTGCAGAAAGAATGCAACCAGCCGATATGGCGGTGCCGCAGTCATCCGTGATGGACATGCGCCATTCGGAATGGGATGGCGACTGGCCTGCGCTGGCAGCCGGATTGCCTTTGCGGGGAATGGCGCAGCAGCTGGCGCAGCAGACCGAGCTGGTACGCTGGGAAAAAACGGGAATGGCCTTTCATCTGCATTTGAAATCGCCTGTCGCAACCTTGTGCACTCCTAATAATGTCGGCAAACTGACGGCTGTTTTGGGTGACCGTTTCGGATGCGCAGTAAAAATAACAACTGAAATCGGCAGGGTGGAGGCAACCGCAAACCGGAATGCCATTGAAGCGCAGGCCGAAAGACAAAAGCAGGCAGAAGAAGCGATGGCGAATGATCCTTACTTGCAAAGCCTGACAGCGGAATTCGGTGGATGTATCGTCGAAGGTTCCATTAAACCACTTAACGGGAAATGAATGATGAAAAATCAACTTGCGGGCCTGATGAAACAGGCCCAGGCAATGCAGCAGAATATGGAAAAGATGCAGGAAGAACTGGGCAAGACGATTGTCGAGGGGCAATCCGGCGCCGGTATGGTATCCGTATTGATGAGCTGCAAATTTTATGTGTCACGTGTCTCTATCGATCCGGCATTGATGGGAGACGACAAGGAAATGCTGGAAGATCTGGTTACGGCGGCTTTCAATGATGCAGCTCGCAAGGCCGAGGCAACGACCCAGGAAAAAATGGCCAGTCTGTCGGCAGGTTTTGCGATGCCTCCAGGATTCAAGATGCCTTTTTCGTTCTGAGAGATGAACTGATCAGTGAAATCGCTTTCCGCTCTTCATAATCTGATACAGGCTTTGCGGCGTTTGCCGGGAGTCGGGCCGAAATCCGCACAGCGTATTGCGTATCACATGTTGCAGCATGACCGGGAGGGAGGCATGCAGTTGAGTGACGCCTTGTCCACAGCCATTGCGACGGTTCATCATTGTTTCCGGTGCAATACCTTTACGGAAAGTGAGATCTGCGAAACCTGCCGTGACGGGGAAAGGGATGCGACCCTGTTATGTGTAACAGAGACGCCTGCCGATCAGATGATGATCGAGCAGACACTGACGTTCAGAGGGTATTATTTTGTCCTGCTGGGAAGTCTGTCGCCGCTGGATGGAATAGGACCCAGAGAAATCCGTTTTGACAAACTGATTGAACGGGCTACCGATGGCATTGTGAAAGAAGTCATTCTGGCGACCAGTTTCAACAATGAGGGTGAGGCGACCGCTCACTATATCAGTGAAATGCTCAAGGCCAGGGGGCTGCATGTCAGTCGTCTGGCGAGAGGAGTCCCGGTCGGAGCCGAACTGGAGTATGTCGATATCGGGACAATTGCACGGGCTTTTCTGGACAGGCGAACGACCTGAATCCTTTTATCCTATCTGACAATAGAAAATACGACAGGTGCCACACCGCTGGTTGAATTGCGGAAATCGCTTTCCGAATCGGCCAGAAGCCGGAACAATCTCGTTCTGGGAAAGTAGGAATGCGTCAATCCATCCGCTTCCGTCAAGGACAGGATTGTCAAATCAATGATCCGGGTCGCGGAAGAGAAAGGCGAAATCCGTCCGGGGGATACACTGATTGAGGCCAGCAACGGAAATACGGGAATTGCACTGGCAATGCAGGCTGCATCGAAAGGATACCGTTGCATACTGATCATGCCGGAAAACACCGGTGAATTCAAACGGCAGAGTATGGCCGTTTAC
>CAZRQR010000124.1:0-3297 GCA_964602435.1 uncultured Oxalobacter sp. | reverse complement strand
GTCCCTGTTTCCATTGACCGGTGTTCTGGGAATCTGGTTTACCCGATACACGAAAAACCATGTCTATCCCTATGAAGATCAGGTCGTCAGAACCTATTCAAGGAAAGGATAAATCATGCATATCCTGTCGATAATCGTTTTTCTGATGCTGATTGCACTGACATTGATCATTACGGCCAGAGCCGCCAAAAAGGTCAAAACCGACAAGGACTTTTATGCCGCCGGCGGCGATATTCCCGGCTGGCAAAACGGTCTGGCCATTGCCGGCGAATTCATGGCGTCCGGCGCCTTTCTCGGGATTGCCGGTCTGATCGCCTTTCACGGACTGGATGGCGAAATCTTTTCGATCTGCTGGTTTGCCTCGTTTTTCGTCGTACTGATTCTTGTCGCCGAGGTGATCCGCAATTCCGGCAAATATACTTTCATTGATATTGTTTCCTATCGTCTCAACCCGAAATCGATACGGCCAGCTGTCGCCGTCACAGTTTTCATTGTCAGCCTGACCTATCTGATACCGCAAATGGTCGCAGCCGGCGCCTTGAGCAAAATACTGTTCGGCATCCCGGATACACTAGGCATCATGATCGTTGGCGGTCTGATGATTGTCTATGTCGCTCTCGGCGGCATGATGGCCGCTACCTGGGTCCAGTCCCTGAAAGCCATTCTTTTACTGGCTGCCGGCTACTTGCTGGCCTGGCTGACCATGTCCCATTTCGATTTCAGCGTCGCAAAACTTTTCGATGCCGTTGTCCATTCTCCCGAACTGGGCGAAAAATGGGTTCAGCAGGGCGGTTGGCTGAAAAACCCCGTTGAAAGATACTCGCTGGGTCTCAGTCTTCTGTTCGGCACGGCTGCCATGCCTCATGTCCTGATGAGACTGTTTACCGTCAAATCGAAAGAGCAGGCCCAGAAAAGTGCCTTGTGGACCATGCTTTTCATGGGGATGTTTCATATGATTACATTTATTTTCGGACTGGGTGCCGCTGTACTGGTCGGAAAAGAAGCCATCTACGCCATGGATCCGGGAGGCAATCTCGCCACGCCCATGCTGGCCCGATTCGTTGCCGGTGGCGCGGACTCCTTTACCGGTGAACTGTTTATGGCCTTTATCGTTTCCATCGCCTTCATTACTGTCATTGCGACCGTCTCCGGCCTGTGCATTGCCGCATCAACTGCCTTCTCCTACGATTTCTGGTTCAAGGTCGTGAAAAACGGAGTGCAGGATCATGCCGGCCAGGTCCGTACAGCCCGAATTTCCGCTATCGCGATTGGCATCCTTGCCATTGTCTGCTCGCTTGCCATGAAACACATGAATGTCGCCTATCTTTCCGGTCTGGCATTCTCCATCGCAGCGACAGTCAATCTTCCGACCATCATATTGGCGCTGTACTGGAAAAAACTGACCACAACAGGCGCATTGATAGGCATTGTCGGAGGTACCGTCATTTCTCTGTTCGCTGTACTGGCCGGGCCATCGATCATGGGAGCCAATGCCATTTTTCCGTTAAGCAATCCGGGCATCGTCACCATTCCGCTCGGTTTTCTGATCACCTATATCGCATCCCTGCTGACAGCGGACAAGGAAGCGAAAAAGAAATATATCGAATTGTCAGTCCGTTCCCACAGCGGACTGGGAGCAGAATAAAGAAAGGAACACTGACATGAGTGGCGACAAATATCCGAAATTCAGTGCTGCAGCCGTTCAGGCCGCGCCGGTTTTCCTGAATCGTGAAGCGACTATCGACAAGATAGAGGTTCTGTTGAAGGAAGCGACAGCAAACGGAGCGAAACTGGTTGTCTTTCCGGAATCCTTCATTCCCTGTTTTCCGGTATGGTGTCTTGTTCAGGCACCGATTGACCAGCATCCGCTTTTCACGAGACTGTACGAGAACGCACTGGACGTCAAAAGCGAAGCGTTTGAAAGACTGGCCAGTCTCGCGAAAAAATACGAGGTTTTCCTCTCAGTCGGCGTTACGGAAAAATCGGATTACAGCATGGGTGCCATGTGGAATACCAACCTGTTATTCGACAATAACGGCAATCTCCTTGGCAAACACCGCAAAATCATGCCGACCTGGGCCGAAAAACTGGTACACAATTTCGGAGACGGCTCGTCGCTAGTCGTACATGAAACCGACATCGGGAAACTGGGCGTGCTGATTTGCGGCGAGAACACCAATACTCTGGCCCGATACAGCATGGTTGCCCAGGGAGAACAAGTTCATATCTCGACTTATCCTCCCTGCTGGCCGACCATGAGAGAATCCAGCATTTCCGGAGGATACAACATGAAAGACGTCATTCACGTCCGGGCCGCCTCACATGCCTTTGAAGGCAAGGTATTCAACATCGCTTCTTCCGGGGTTCTCGATGAAGATGCGATCAATCAGGTCGCCGGAAATAATGAAACTCTCAGGAAATTTCTGGAAAACGCCTGCCCTGCCGCCACAATGATTGTCGGTCCTGACGGCGAATATGCATCGGAACCACTGATCGGAAAGGAAGGAATTGTTTACGCCGACATCGACATCAATCGTGAAATCGCCCTGAAAGGCGTTCACGATATTGTCGGCTCCTACCAGAGACTGGATATCTTCCAGCTTCACGTCAACCGGGCCAAACGTAAACCGGCCTATTTTTCCGAAGAAGAAAACGGTATCCTCGCTTCCGAAGAACAGAAAAATGAAGAAAACTGCATCATCTGATTAGTCTGTCACAGTTAGGTAAAAAGCCTGTTTCAAAACAGGTCATTTCGAAAAAACGGATTCGCCATTTCCGCAGAATCCGTTTTTGACTATTCTGCACAAGACAATATCCTTATCCGGGACAGTACCACACCCTGACGCAGAAACCATGAAAAACCCGCAGACCGGTCCGGCGCAGAGTCCGTTTTCTCCAGCAAAACCAGATTCCTGAGCCATCGCACGGCATTTCTCATTCTTCCGTCCAATGCATAATCAAGCGATGCTGCACGCTCCTTGGCATGCTCCTGCCGCAAACTTTCCGTATCAGGCGCGTGCAAGTGCAAACAACCGTCCACTTCACCATGATCCTTGTGAATCCTCATTCCCACCTTTTCTGCTATGCATAACATGGGCTTGTTCGAGGCCAGACAATGGATATAAAATGTATTGACATGATTGTTGCGGCAATGAATCTCCGCCTTGTCGAACAGTTTCGTTCACACATTCTTTCGCCGCATCGGCGCCGAAACGGACACGCCGAATTCGGCAACCCTATCAATACGATCGCCTTCCAGCGCCGGCAATGCCACCGGGTCAAGAAACGCCAGATGTC
>CAZRQR010000123.1:2162-3451 GCA_964602435.1 uncultured Oxalobacter sp. | reverse complement strand
TTCAGGCGGGGGAGGATGTCAAGGCATGTAATTTCAGGATAATTGATTTGCAGGTTTGAAATTGGAAACGAGTCTGTGCCAGTATCGGAGGATCTGGAACAGTTTGCTGTATTTGATCGAACCGGGAAAATGATGAACAGTAAAAACAGGACGGTGATGGTGACCGGTGCAGCCGGTTATATCGGTTCGCATACTTGTGTGGAATTGCTCGAAGCGGGATTTTCTGTCGTGGCAGTGGACAATCTGTGTAACAGTTCGCGAGAATCCCTGAAAAGGGTAGAGAAAATTACCGGCGGAACAGTAATTTTTCATGAGGCAGATGTCCGTGACAAGGCCGGAATGGAAAAAATATTCGGCCAATCCCGTATTGATGCCATTATTCACTTCGCCGGACTGAAGGCGGTAGGAAAGTCGGTCGTTGATCCTCTCAAATATTATGACAATAATGTCGGGGGAACCATTTCGTTATTGCAGGCGGCGCAGAAAGCAGGTGTCCGTCGTTTTGTATTCAGTTCATCGGCAACGGTTTATGGTAATCCAGACTTTTCACCTGTTCCCGAAACGGCCAGACTGTCAGTAACCAATCCATATGGCCGTTCCAAGCTGATGATTGAGGAAGCGCTGAACGATCTGTCTTTTTCCGACACGTCATGGTCGGTTGCCATACTCCGCTATTTCAATCCGGTCGGTGCCCATTCCAGTGGACTGATCGGTGAGGATCCTCGTGGCATTCCGAATAATCTCATGCCTTACGTTGCCCAGGTTGCGGTGGGCAGGCTGAAAGAACTGGCCGTTTTCGGAGACGACTATCCGACGAAGGACGGAACGGGAGTACGTGATTATATCCATGTCATGGATCTGGCTCGTGGTCATGTCGATGCACTGGCGTATCTGTTCGAGAAAAAAAAGGGTTTCACTGTCAATCTGGGAACAGGAGTCGGATACAGTGTTCTGGATGTCGTTCGCGCTTTCGAGAAAGCGTGCGGTCGTCCGATTCCTTTCCGTATCGCACCAAGGCGTGCAGGAGATGTTCCTCTTTGTTATGCCGATTCTTCTCTAGCAGGTATTCTTCTGGGCTGGAAGGCGAAATACGGGCTTGACGAAATGTGCAGGGATTACTGGCGCTGGCAGAGCGGGAATCCAGATGGTTATACCGTCTGATGAACGATCCCAATAAAAAATGCCGGAATTTCCGGCATTTTTATGAGAGTGGTCGCTGTTATTTTGCACGTTCACCGACATATATTTCCACACGGCGGTTTTGTGCCTGTCCGGCGGCGGTGTCGTTG
>CAZRQR010000123.1:0-2062 GCA_964602435.1 uncultured Oxalobacter sp. | reverse complement strand
ACTCCACAAAATTATGCTGGTCTGTTTTGTGACACGGCAACGCAACGGCAAAACAAAACCATTCCGGTTCAATCAAAGTCTTTTTTTGACCGAAAAAGGAACGATGATGAACAGGAACAATCTGATAAAACTCTTGCTGGTATTCACTACCCTTTTCACCTTTCTGAAAACAGTTCATGCCCAGAACGCAACGACACTGGAAACGGAATACCGGCAACTGCAAAACAAGCTGGCAAACAATCAGTTCGGACAACCGGTCTGAAATAATTGTTCTTTTCCGCAAATCATGCCGCTTTTCCAAGCGGCATGATTTCATACAAAAACATCATTCCAGATTCTGGATCTGCTCCCGGATCTGTTCAATCAGCAATTTCAGTTCCATTGATGCATCGGACAGTTCCTTGATCGCTGCTTTGGAACCGAGTGTGTTAGCCTCACGGTTCAGTTCCTGCAACATGAAATCCATCCGTTTCCCGACCAGTCCCCCCTTTTCCAGAATGGCTTTCGTTTCATCCAGATGAATTTTCAGACGGGACAACTCTTCTGCGACATCAATACGCATACCGTATAGCGTGACTTCCTGACGGATACGTTCGGAAGCCTCCTGTTGCGTCATGGTAACCGCTACATTGCCCGACAAGGCGATTCCCAGCGCTTCCTGCATCCGATCGACCGCTTTCTGCTTGAACTGTTCGACCATTTGCGGAATCAGCGGCTCGATTTCCCCGACAATCCGCTGCATCACGTTCACACGCTCGACCAGTGTCTTCGTCAACGCCGCTCCTTCCCGCTCCCGCTCTGCCGTAAACGTGCCCAGTGTATCGATCATGGCCTGTCTGACCTGCTGCTGCAAGGTTTCCTGATCGGGAGCTGCTTCCTCGATCATGCCCGGCCACCGCAACAGTTCATTGACCGTCATAACCTGCGCTTCCGGATTGTGCTGCCTGATTTCATGCTGCAATCTGGACAATTCGAGAAAAAGCGAATGGTTCAGGCTCAACATGGACGCATTCTGCACTCCGCGCGCAAACGAAAACCTGCATTCGACTTTGCCGCGTTTGACGTTCTGCATGATGGTCTCGCGAAAAAACGGTTCATACGCCCGGAATTCATCGTTCATTCTGAATTGCAGATCCAGAAAACGCGAGTTGACACTTTTCAGTTCAATCGTCAAGGTTCCAGCTACCGTTTCAACTGAAGTGGTGGCATAAGCTGTCATGCTGCGAACGGCCATTTTGTCTTCCTATCGAATAATCATACGCTGCCTGAACGAACAAACGGTCCGGTATCGCTCGTTCTCCTTGTACACCTCTTCAATAAAAACGGCACGCGCCGGCGTGCCGCTCCCATAAAGACATGCAGTACAAAACTGTTTATATGTCCCGTATTACTTGCTACGGCTACGATATTCACCGGTACGGGTATCGATTTCGATCTTGTCGCCGATCTCGACGAACAAAGGTACCTGTATTTCGAAACCGGTCGCCAGCTTGGCCGATTTCATCACTTTTCCGGAAGAGGTATCGCCCTTGACGGCCGGTTCGGTATAAACCACTTCACGTACAACCGTATTGGGCAATTCAACGGAAATAGCTCGGTCGTTATAGAAAACGACTTCACATAGCATACCGTCTTCGATGTAATTCAGCGCATCGCCCATGTTTTCGGCATCGACTTCATACTGGTTGTAGTCGGCATCCATCAATACATAGTGCGGATCGGAAAAATAGGAATAGGTGACCTCTTTCTTGTCCAAGACGACAACATCAAACTTGTCATCTGCACGATATACGGCTTCCATGTTGGAGCCATTCAGCAGGTTTTTCATTTTCATTTTGCAAACGGATGCATTGCGGCCCGATTTGCTGAATTCTGATTTCAGAACGACCATCGGTTCGTTATTGACCATCACGACATTGCCAGCGCGTACTTCTTGTGCAGTTTTCATAAAAATAAATAATATAAATGGATTGAAAAATAAGGTTTTCCCAGTGTACAGGCAAACGGAGAAAGCCGGCACAAATTCCGTTCTACGAAAAAATTGGCGTTATTTTAACGCAAA
>CAZRQR010000122.1:0-3497 GCA_964602435.1 uncultured Oxalobacter sp. | reverse complement strand
CCACCTTCTGGCGTGGGAGGATATCAAAGACAGGATCTTTGAAAATGACAAACAAACCTCAAAGCCCGGAAACTCAGGCCAAGGAAGATCGACTTGAGGATCGCGTATATGATCCGAACCGTCTTCTTGACACATTGATTCAGTATCTGAACCTGAAAAATGATGCCGCTTTGTCCCGTGCACTGGAAGTTGCCCCGCCTGTCATCAGCAAAATCAGACACCGTCGGCTGCCGGTAGGCGCATCCTTGCTGATCCGCATGCATGAAGTCAGCGATCTAAGCATCAAGGAATTGCGACGGCTCATGGGAGACCGGCGTTCCAAATTCCGTATCAGTGACAAGCAATTCAAGCCGGGAAAAAAGAATGAAACGGAAAAAACTGAGCTAGCCACAGATTTTCTTTCACACACCGTTCAGGGTCCGGAATCACATGATTCCGGACCCTGAAATTTCATAAAAATTAGTTTTTCTTCAGCCAGGAATCAACAGCTTTCCGCAAAAGCACTTCTCCCTGCCTGATATGATCATCTGAAATGACAAGAGCCGGCACATAACGGATCACATCATAACCGGCCAGCAGCAGCAGCACCCCCTGCTCTTCTGCAGCGGCCGTAATTTCCTTGGCCCGCCCCTGATATTTTCCGGACATGACCAGTCCCAGCATCAGACCCTTGCCCCGTACTCCGGCAAAAACATCCGGATAATCGGCAACAACTCTTTCAAGGGATGCTTTCAGTTTCTCACCCGCCTGGACAACACGCGCCAGAAAATCCGGCTTGTTAATGATTTCGACGACTTTGCAAGCCACTGCAGCCGCCAACGGATTCCCTCCATAGGTCGTACCGTGGGAACCGACCGAAAAAGATCTGGCAATTTCCGACGTCGTCAGCATAGCTGCGATCGGAAAACCGTTTCCCAACGCCTTTGCAGATGTCATGATATCAGGCACGACGCCATATCCCATATAGGCGAACAGTGTCCCGGTTCTTCCCATTCCACACTGGATCTCGTCAAAAACAAGAAGGGCATTTTTCTCATTGCACAACTGGCGCAATGCCTGCAGATATTCCGGATCTGCCGGAAGTATGCCTCCCTCTCCCTGAAGCGGTTCAACCACAACCGCACAAACGTCGTCACCAATTGCCGCTTTCGCTGCCTCGATGTCGTTAAACGGAATATGGTCGATTTGGGGAGGCAATGGTTCGAACCCTTCCGTATATTTGGACTGACCTCCGACAGTGACGGTAAATAGCGTACGTCCATGAAAAGAATGAAAACAGGAAACAATCCGGTTTTTCCCTTCTCCAAAATGGTCATGAGCCCACTTTCGTGCCAGTTTGAATGCCGCCTCATTGGCCTCGCCGCCCGAATTGCAGAAAAACACCTTTTCGGCAAACGTCGCCTCGGTCAGTGCTCGCGCGAGCTTCAGAACAGGTTCATTTGTAAAATAATTGCTGACATGCCACAGATTTTTCGCCTGCTCGACAAGCACATCGACAATTTCCGGAGGAGCATGTCCCAAGCCGGACACGGCAATCCCTCCTGTCAGATCAAGATAATGCTTGCCGTCCTGATCCCACAAATCAAGTCCAGATCCCCGAACGGGAATAAAGGAAGCCGGCGCAAACACTGGCACCATTACATCATCGAAAGTCTGGCGTGTCACCGATTCATCGTTTTTCGCCAACGTTGCATTTGCAGACATCATTTACTCCCATATTCCACTGATAAACAAAAACGGGTCATTTGCATTCATTTTATACCTGAAACCAGCCTCGCCCGTTCACAGACGGTCCATACCCGTGAAACCGGCAAAAAAGCGTGAAAAAAGCATTTTATACTTTCCCGCCTCGCCATCAAACTGTTTGAAACAATATCGCCGGACACTGGCATACGGATTGCCGTTTTCCAGAAACCGGACCGGTATATGGCGCGCTTCCCGCACAACATCGTCTGTCAATACTTTTATTTTTCTGCCACAGCAAGGATAATGCTTAGAAAAATGATTGACCGTTGTAAAACCTGCTTTTAAACATATTTCACAATGAACACTGATTCTTCTCCTATTGCAGCCATTGCTACCGCGCCGGGACGAGGTGGTGTCGGGATTGTCCGTATCTCCGGCAAAAACCTCGAACCTTTCATTTCGGAATTTTTCAGGGCGGTTACGACGGAACTGCCGTTAAAACCCCGCTACGCCTATTTTCTCCCGTTTCTGGACGAAGACGGCAGCATCATCGACGAAGGAATTGCCCTGTATTTCAAGGGACCGAATTCATTTACAGGAGAAGATGTACTGGAACTTCAGGGACATGGTGGTCCGGTCGTCCTGCAAATGCTCTTGAAACGTTGTCTCCAAGCAGGAAAAAACATCGATCTCAGAATGGCTGAGCCTGGTGAATTCACCCGCCGGGCCTTTTTAAATGACAGAATCGATCTTGCACAGGCCGAAGCCATCGCCGACCTGATCGACGCGACGACCGAAGAGGCAGTCCGTTCGGCTTCACGTTCGCTTTCCGGCATATTTTCACGGGAAATCCACGAACTGGTCTCATCCATCACTCAGATCAGAATGCTGGTTGAATCCTCTCTTGACTTCCCGGAAGAAGACACGGACTTTCTGGAAAAAGAGAATGCGCAAGAAAAAATCGCATCCATCCGCGAATCGCTCAAAAGTATCATTGCCCAGGCAACGCAAGGCGCCCTCCTGCGGGAAGGCATACACGTTGTACTGGCAGGACAAACCAATGTCGGCAAATCGTCATTGCTCAATATCCTGACCGGCTCCGACATCGCCATCGTCACCCCTATTGCCGGAACGACGCGGGACAAAATCACCGAAACAATCCAGCTTGAGGGAATTCCCGTCACTTTGATCGATACTGCCGGAATTCGTGCCAGCACGGCAGAGGATGAAGTCGAACGTATCGGCATTGAACGCACATGGAACGAAATCGGCAAGGCCGATGTCATCCTCCATCTGCTTGATGCCAGCCTCGGGCCGACCCGCTCGGACGAAAAAATCGCTGCGGATTTTCCAGAAGGCATCCCGGTCATCCGGATCTGGAACAAAATCGATATTTCAGGACACCGGCCGTCAGTCGACAACATGTTCGGTACCACCCAGATTTACCTGTCCACACAAACGGGCCAGGGTATTGATCTGCTCAAAACGGAACTGCTCAGAATCGCAGGCTGGGTCCAGACAGGCGAATCCACCTATCTTGCACGCGAACGCCACATGAATGCCATGAAAACGGCAGACAAGCATCTGGCCATTGCAGCAGAACACGCCCGTTCCGGTACACCATCACTGGAACTCATGGCTGAGGAACTGAGGCTCGCCCAGGATGCGTTAAACAGCATCACAGGAAAAGTTACATCCGACGATTTGCTTGGTCTGATATTTTCCCGTTTCTGTATCGGAAAATAATTCCGTATCTTTCAGACCAGCTTTCCATAAAACCTGTCCGAGCAGGTTTTATGGAAAATTTTTTA
>CAZRQR010000121.1:0-3581 GCA_964602435.1 uncultured Oxalobacter sp. | reverse complement strand
ATTTTAAACAAAAACAGT
The DNA here is from genome assembly GCA_964602435.1 of uncultured Oxalobacter sp. Lineage (GTDB taxonomy): Bacteria > Pseudomonadota > Gammaproteobacteria > Burkholderiales > Burkholderiaceae_D > Oxalobacter. The sequence goes on along the minus strand of CAZRQR010000121.1, from coordinate 3,563 downwards.
CAGGCAGAAAATCGCGCCTTATATCCCCGACCTGAAGAACAGGGCTTTACGGCGCATTGTGGGTAAATCACAAGAACGAGAACCGCAAAAAACGTCACCACCATTATCCAGCCTGCCAGGACATGATGCGCCAGACCGGTATCGCACCATTTCCTGACATGAATAGCAGCGACCTGCACCGATCTGGAAAAAAGATTACTCATCCGTGACGGCCTGAAGTGGTCGATCAGCAAGGCGAATAATAGCGAGAAAAATCATGGGATTTCCGGTCAAACCGTCTTGTCGTTACAATAACCGAGCCGGTTATGATAATCAAACACCGAACCGTCCGTGACAGATCGTACGACACCGCTCATGAACACGTACCGCCATGCGAGAACTATTGCAGACCGGCGACATCAGAAAAATCAGCCCGTATGTGCAACTTCTACGCTCTCAAAAAATGATATAAATTCCGCAACATTCCGGCGGTCGCTCCCCACACGAAACGGTTCCTATAAGGCACGGTATAAAAAGTCCGCTTGCCGGCACCGTTTGGAAACTCGGCAGATCTGACCTGATAATTGGAACCGTTCATGAAAAAGGAAAACGGCACCTCGAATACTTCGGCGACCTCATCCGGATTCGTATGGACATCAAAAGGAGGAGTAACAACCGAAACAACCGGAGTCACCCGGTACCCGCTTCCTGTCCTGTATTCCGGCAATGTGCCAAGAATATCGACATGACTGCGGTCAACACCGACTTCCTCTTCCATTTCGCGCAATGCCGTTTCGATACGGGTACTGTCTGTCAAATCGACGCGTCCTCCCGGAAAACTGATCTGTCCCGGGTGATCGTGCATATGCAGCGCTCTCTGTGTCAGCATCAGGGACAGGCCATCTTTCCGGTCGACGAGCGGAACCAGCACGGCTGCAGGAATCCAGCGGTCCCTGTGCACAAAAGCAGGTTCCGCATTGATTTCCGGCTTCCATACGGGAGGATTGGAGAACCGGTTCTTTATCCATTCGGGATTCAGACGTTCTTCCGGAACGGCATCACCGCCGCCGAATGAATCGACCGGCAATTTTTCCGGATCAAAACCCAATTTGGCCATGTTTCCTCCTGACAATGCAAAAAGGGGGCATCAAAGATGCCCCCTCTGAATTGATCCATGTTCAATCATTCTGCGCTTTTGGCACTCCGGCTGGGCAATTTTTCCTTGATACGTGCCGACTTGCCTGAACGTTCACGCAAATAGTACAGCTTTGCACGACGGACGTCACCACGACGTTTCACTTCAATGGAAGCGATCAGCGGCGAATAAAGCTGGAAAGTTCTTTCGACACCTTCACCGGAAGAAATCTTGCGAACGATGAAATTGGAATTCAGACCACGATTGCGACGCGAGATAACGACACCTTCATAGGCCTGCGCACGCTTGCGGTTTCCTTCGACGACCATGACGTTGACCACCACGGTATCGCCCGGTGCGAAGTCCGGAATGTTCTTTCCGAGACGTTCCATTTCTTCTTTTTCTAACTGCTCAATCAGATTCATTTCAACTCCTGATGCCATCATGCCGGCGTACTGGATTTTCCTTTTTTGTCTTTATGACTGTACCCGGTATAGGATGACGGGTTAATAAAACGTGAACAGGTGTTCACCATGCTACTATACACTAACTACTACTGCTTAAAAACTCCCTGTCCTCTCCGGACAACTTTCCCTCCCTGTCCGCCTTCTCAAGCAGATCAGGTCGTTTTCTTCGCGTCATCAGCAATGCCTGATGGCGACGCCATCGCGCGATTTCGGCATGATTGCCTTCCAGAAGCACTCCCGGAACAGGTTCTCCCCTATACAGGGGCGGCCGTGTAAAATGCGGACAGTCCAGAATACCCGACACAAAACTGTCTTCAAGTGCCGACAATTCATCATTTAACACCCCGGGCAACTGACGGATAATGGCATCCATCAATGCCATTGCAGGTATTTCCCCCCCGGACAAAACGAAATCCCCCAGACTGATTTCCTCATCGACATGCCGATCTATCAGTCTCTGGTCAACCGCCTCATACCGGCCACACAAAAGAATTATTCCGTCACAGGCGGCCAGTTCCATGACTTTCGCATGATCAAGCGGCTTTCCCTGAGGGGAAAAATAGATTACTCCCGCATGACTGACACCCGATTGCGCCAGACGTTTTTTCGCTGCGGCAATTGCATCTTCCAGCGGCTGCGCCATCATGACCATGCCCGGACCACCGCCATAAGGTCTGCCATCCACTGTACGATGCCTGTCATGTGTGAAATCGCGAGGATTCCACAACGTCAGCGAACATCTGTTTTCCTCAAAGGCACGCCGGGTGATTCCCGAGCCGGTCAATGCCGAAAACATTTCCGGAAAAAGCGTGATCACATCAAACTGCATGGCAGATTTCCCCGGAAAACGAATGGCTGGAGAACAACATGCAATTAATAATCCAGTTCCCAGTCAACGGTTATTTTTCTGTTTTCGCAATCGACTTTACCGATATACGAATCGACAAACGGGATCAGCAATTCCTTTTTGCCTCCATCCGGCATATCGGCATCGACTTGCAATACGGAATGCGCGCTGTTATCCATCACACCCCTGACTGCCCCTAGGTATTCGTCACGCAGATTGAAGACGGAAAGCCCGATCAGATCGACCCAGTAATATTCGTTTTCACCTGGCACAGGAAAACAGCGCCTTGAAATACGAACGGTCGATCCACGCAATGCTTCCGCTGCATTCCGATCCGGCACTTCAGCCAGCCGTGCGACGATTTCGTCGCCATGCCATCTCGCCTGCACAACTTCCACCGCATGCCATTCAGGCAAATCCAGCCACCATTCCCTGACTGCCAGCAATGCGCCCGCTTCGGCAGAATAAGGCCGAACCCGTATCCAGCCACGAATTCCGTACGCACCACTGATACGACCGACTTCAACCAGATCGGCAGGAAGTTGCATGACCGGTATTTCGGATATTTCGGGAAAAAACAGAAATTACTTAGCAGCAGCAACCAGACGTGCTACGGTCTGTGACAACTGTGCGCCGACGCTCTGCCAGTAAGCCAGGCGATCGGTTGCGATACGGATGGCTTGTTCATTTTCTGCAGCAAACGGATTGTACGTTCCCAACCGTTCAATAAAACGGCCATCACGACGGTTGCGCGAATCGGCTGCAACGATTTGATAAAAAGGGCGCTTTTTGGCGCCGCCACGAGCTAAACGAATAACGACCATAAGTCTTCCAAAAAAAGTTCGAACGGAAAAATCCAGAGATTATATCCGAATTCGCATCAAAGCAATAGTTTATTTGCTACAGAATCCATCTCCCGTCATGATACCGGACATTTACCTAGTGCGCCTTATATTCCCGGCCTTCAGATCGGGGATATAAGGCGCGATTTTCTGCCTGACTGTTTTTGTTTAAAATAGCGTCATGAAACGACTGCAAGCATTCAAATTCCAGTTAAGACCAGATGGTCAACAGGAACTTGAAATGATGCATTTCGCTACCCACAGGGTGTGAAGCTCGACCAGAGGAACAGTCG
>CAZRQR010000120.1:0-3597 GCA_964602435.1 uncultured Oxalobacter sp. | reverse complement strand
TCTCATTCTGAAGGGCCAGAGCACGATTGAAAACGAAACGACACGCGCCAGCGAAACGCCTCATTTCACGCTCCTGTTGACCATCTGGTCTTCACTGGAATTTGAAAGCTTGCAGTCGTTTCATGACGCTATTTTAAACAAAAACAGTCAGGCAGAAAATCGCGCCTTATATCCCCGACCTGAAGGACGGGGCTTTACGGCGCACTAGGTAAAGCGTCTTTCCGTCGTCCATGACAAGACAGGGAACTTTTCCCAATGGGTTGAAACGGCTTGCGATATTGTCCGGAGCATTCAGATCGGTCACCATGAATTCATAATCAATTTTTTCTCGATCAGGACAATGCGTGTTTTACGGACGTAGGGACTGGTTAGGATTCCTATCAGCTTCATGATATATCGCCTGAAAATGCATCCCATTATAGCATTTGCGTGTCAGATACACATCAGTCAGGCATGAAGAATCAGCTATTTGGCAAGGAAAATGTTAAACTAAGCAATCGCATTTTATCCGAAGAGTTTTTTGAAATGGAACTTTCCGCACTTTCAGCTTTGTCGCCTCTTGACGGAAGATATGTAAGGAAAACAGGCGCGCTAAGACCGATTCTTTCCGAGGCCGGTTTCATGAGGCACCGGGTCAAGGCCGAAGTCGCGTGGTTCAAGGCGTTATCCCATGCAGGATTTGCGGAGATTCATCCTTTTTCGGCAGCAGCCACCCATTTTCTCGATGCACTGGTTGACAATTTTTCGGTAGATGACGCTGCGCGGATCAAGGAAATCGAGGCGATCACCAATCACGATGTCAAGGCGGTCGAATACTGGATCAAGGAATCCATCGGACTTCCGCTTCCTCCGGAACTTTCAAAACTGAATCGGCGTATCGTTTCCGTCGATCCCGGAATTACCAAGGAATTGCAGCCTGCCGCCGAATTCATTCATTTTGCCTGTACATCTGAAGATATCAACAATACGTCCCATGGCATGATGATCAAGGCGGCGCGTGATGAGGTCGTTTTGCCAGCCCTGAATTCGCTTGTCGGGAAATTGCGGGATATGGCGCATGAGCATGCGTCGCTTCCCATGCTGGCGAGGACGCATGGGCAGACAGCCAGTCCGACGACACTGGGTAAGGAATTTGCCAATATCGTCAACCGGTTGCGAAGGGTCGCAAAGCAGATCGCTGCCGTGGAAATCATGGGGAAAATGAATGGTGCAGTGGGAAATTACAATGCCCATTTTGCAGCCTATCCCGATTTTGACTGGGAAAGTTTCTCAAGGGATGTCGTTGAAAAAAGTCTTGGATTGACATATAACGAGTATACGATCCAGATCGAGCCGCATGATTACATCGCAGAGCTTTTCGACGCCATTGCACGTGCCAATACCATTCTGATTGATTTGAATCGTGATATCTGGAGTTATATTTCCCTTGGATATTTCAGGCAGATTATCAGGGCGGGTGAGGTCGGTTCCAGTACTATGCCACATAAAGTGAATCCGATCGATTTCGAAAATTCTGAAGGCAACCTAGGGGTTGCGAATGCACTTTTGAAACATATGTCCGAAAAATTGCCTGTTTCACGCTGGCAGAGGGATCTGACGGATTCGACCGTACTTCGGAATATCGGAATTGCGCTGGGTTATACGGTCTTGGCTTACGACAGTTGTCTTCGTGGCCTGAACAAGCTGGAAGTCAATGCAGACAGAATAACCAGCGATCTTGAGGATGCGTGGGAAGTGCTGGCAGAACCGGTTCAGACAGTCATGCGTCGTTATGGAATAGAAAATCCGTATGAACAGCTCAAGGCACTGACTCGTGGAAAAGGCATTGAAAAACAGGATTTGCACATGTTTATCCGTGGACTGGATCTGCCTCAGGCGACCAAGGAAGAATTATTGAAGATGACGCCGGCAACCTATACCGGAATCGCTTCAAAACTGGCAGCAAAAATTTGAATAAAAAAACAATGTTTGAAGAAAGGGTGAATTATGCGATTCGTTCGTTACTGTCTGGGAATTCTGATGGCTTGTGTGGCTTTCATCGCCGTGCCGGGACATGCCGCAAATGAAAACAGCAGCAATATTGTTGACGGTATGTCTTTTGAAATCGGTGTAGGGGAACATGTCCAGCTCTATCGCGTCGGTTTTCAGTGGGACTGGAACAAGGACTGGTTCCGTACATCAGGCGGGTATCATCTGAATGGCTACTGGGATCTGAATCTGGGATGGTGGCATGGCAGCCGTTACAATGACGGACATAGCGATCAGGATCTGGGTGTCATTGGTATTACGCCAGTATTCCGCTGGGAACATGCCAGCAAGAAAGGTCCCTATATTGAAGCCGGTATCGGTGCCAGCTTCTTTTCGGAAAACTACAACAATAACGGCAACAAGATGGGAACTTCTTTCGAGTTTGCAGACCATATCGGGGTTGGCTATGTCTTCAGCAACGATTTCGATTTGGGTCTGAGAATCCAGCATTATTCCAACGCAGGCATCAGCAAACCGAACGATGGCGAAAATTTCATCGTGTTGCGTGGCGCTTACCGTTTCTAACCTGATGCCGGATCGATAAAGTTGAGTAACGGAAATTTACCTCGAATCGCCTTTATAGGGATTGGTCTGATGGGTCTGCCTATGGCAGGCAGGCTTGTCAGGGCAGGTTATCCCTTGACTGCCTGGAACAGGACGCGCGAGAAAGCGCTTCCACTGGAACAGTTTGGCGCCGAAATCTCCGATACACTGGAAAATGCTGTTGGAGCGGCCGATATGGTCATCACCATGCTGGAAGCCGGACCGGTCGTAAAAAGTGTTGTTCAGTCACTGTCGCCATTTTTGCGGGCGGGAACTCTGATGATAGACATGAGTTCGACGAAACAGTCCGAGGCACGGGAAGTTAGGCAAATACTGGAACCGCGGCAGGTAGCGTTTCTGGATGCGCCTGTTTCGGGTGGTGTCGTCGGTGCCGAGGCGGGAACGCTGGCCATTATGGTGGGTGGGGAGGAAGAAGATTTCCTGCGCGCAAAACCGGTATTTGATGTGATGGGGCGTCCTACTCTGGTTGGACCGACCGGAAGCGGGCAAATTGCCAAACTGTGCAATCAGCTGATTGTCGGTGGAACTGTCGCTATTGTTGCGGAAGCCATGCTGCTTGCGCAAGCTGGAGGCGCTGATCCGGAAGCCATGCGAAAAGCGATAAGAGGCGGTTTTGCAGAAAGCCGGATCCTTGAGTTGCATGGCCAACGCATGCTGGACCGGAATTTTAAGCCGGGTGGGCAGATCAAGAGTCAGGCGAAAGATCATGCCAATATCATGGCAGCAGCACAGGATGCAAATCTCCAGTTGCCTTTGACAGAGCGTGTCGCCGGTCTTTTCAACAGTCTGCTCACGACTCATGCCGAAGCGGATCAGGCTGCGGCGTTGCTGGCTCTGGAAACACTCAACCCGAATATTCGTCTGGGAACCAAACCGGATCGGTTCTGATATTTATCGTCTGTTTCTTCAGCAAAAAACGCGACTGTACAGTCGCGTTTTTTGCTTGATCCAGAGGGGGTGGTCAAACGCCCGCGTTGTTGCGGGCGTTTGAAGGGGGGTAGAAGA
>CAZRQR010000119.1:0-3634 GCA_964602435.1 uncultured Oxalobacter sp. | reverse complement strand
CCTGCATCATCTTGCGCCTTGTTTCCAGATATTTTGAATCGTCATACCTCCCAGCTACACCGTGAACGATATGACCGATCTGTGTTTCAACAACCGCCTTATCTATTCCCATACGGATAAACACGTGCTTTTGCTTGCTCAATTCATTCAGTCCGGTAGTCACTACACCCCGCAAACCGTGACCAGTCATATCAAACCCCATGCCTCTAATAGCTTTTGTAATCGTGGCATCGCTGAAAGATATCGGCTTCCCGTTTGCGTATTCACTGGGGAAAACAAGCCGGTTTTGCCCGCTTATCGGCTTTAATGATTCAATCATCCTGACGGCCTGTACAGGCAACGGCAAAACGTGGATATTCTCATCGCGCTTTTCCGGTTTACGATTCCATATTCCCGCCTCAAGATCGAAATCCGTCCATTCTGCACGTCTTACGCTGGTTTGCCTCATTCCCGTATAAAGCAACGTCCAGATAGCTGCCCTTGTCGTGGGATAGCCTCCGTAATCATCCAGTGCACGAACGAAAGCCCCTACCTGTGAAAAAGGTATCCTCTTTGTTTTTTCGTGCTTGTGTTCCGGCAAGTGTTTGATGACGGCTCGGCATGGATTCAGATAAAACCCCGGTATTTCGATACTGGCAAAATCGAATACTTCCGCAGACCACTGGCAAGCCTTTCTGGCTATATATGTCATGGGGTTGCCCTTGTTATTCTGCTTGCGTGATATGGATATGAACAGGTCAAGCAATTCACGGCCTTCTATTTCGCGTATATCCCTGTCACCAATGACCGGAAAAATGTGTTTTTCCATACCCCCGATAAATTGGGTCAGATACCCTGCTGTTACCTTACCTTTCTTGCTTTCGATCAGTTTGCGGGTCAGGCGCTCAAACGAAAAGGCTGTTGCCTGTTTTGCCGTCTGCTGTTCTTTTTTCGCCATACGCGGGTCTTTGCCTTCCGCTATCAGCTTTTTGGCCTCATCCCGTTTCTTTCTGGCTTGTTCAAGCGATACATGCGGATATTCGCCAAACGACAGAACTATATATTGCCCATTAAGGCGCGGGCGCATTCTCCAAAGTTTGGAACCCTTGCTCGTTACCACCAAACCCAAGCCCCCACCGTCTGGCAAGGAATAATCTTTTCCTTTCGGTTTGGCGTTCTCTATCTGTTTTGCTGTCAACGGTTTTGAACGTTTTGGCATTTTATGTATATCCAGCTTATACGTATATTTCAAACATACATATAAATATACATAAAGTACGTGGATGTGTGAATACTAATGAGGACTTCCTCGGACGATAGAACCGAGTAAGTTATTGTTTTTTATGGGAGTGACGGACGTTCTGGGACGTGTGCGGAAGGTTGCTTGGCCCCGCCGACAGGGATCGAACCTGTATCCCACGCTTAGGAGGCATGTGCACTATCCATTGTGCTACGGCGAGACTTTCCGATACAGAAATATCGGGCGAACGTCATTGTACAGCATGCGGCGAATCTGTACGAGAGGTATCTCTTTATATAATGCAGCTTGCCGTACAATACTGGCTTTCTGCTTTCAAACTGTTGCTGTTTTCAATAATTATCATGGCAATTATCACCCTTACTGACGCCCAGCTGGCCTTTGGACATTTTCCCATGCTTGATCACGCCGAATTTTCGCTTGAGGCAGGCGAGAAAGTCGGACTGATTGGCCGGAATGGAACGGGCAAATCATCCCTACTTCAGGTACTGGCGGGCAAGGCGACGCTTGATGACGGTTTATTGACGATTCAGCAGCACCTGAAAATTGCCTATGTTGAACAGGAGCCTGTTTTTCCTGCAGGCCAGACCGTCTACGACGCAGTGGCATCCGGCCTGAGTGAAATACAGGCGCTGCTACAGGAATATGATGATCTGGCATACAGACTTGAGAAAAACAGCGACGACAAAACACTAGATCGTTTAAACGAACTGCAAATCCGTCTGGATGCCGCTGATGCATGGAATCTGAACAATCGCGTCGAAACCATTCTTGACCGTTTATCGCTCGGCAAAAACGATCGTATCGGAACCCTGTCTGGCGGCCTTTACAAAAGAGTAGCGCTGGCACATGGCCTGATCGGTTCTCCCGATGTCCTGATGCTGGATGAACCTACCAACCATCTGGATTTCGAATCCATTGTCTGGCTGGAAAATATCCTGAAAGAATTTCGAGGCAGTCTGATTTTCATCACTCATGACCGTAGATTTCTGGACAATATTGCGACACGGATCGTCGAGCTGGATCGTGGGAAACTGCTCTCTTTCCCGGGCAATTTCAGTACCTACAAAACAGCCAAAAACGAACAGCTGGCCAATGAAGCCGTGGAGAACGCAAAATTCGACAAATTTCTGGCCCAAGAAGAAATCTGGATACGAAAAGGAATCGAGGCACGCCGCACCCGCAATGAAGGCCGTGTTCGAAGACTCGAAGCACTGCGCGCTACCCGTGCCGCCAGAAGAGAACATCAGGGACAGGTTCGCATGGATGTGTCCACAGGGGAACGTTCGGGAAAACTGGTTGTTGAATTGACGAATGTTTCCAAATCTTTCGGAGACAAAACGATTGTCAAATCCTTTTCCGACACCATTTTGCGTGGCGACAAAATCGGTTTGATCGGGCCGAACGGAGCAGGTAAAACCACTCTGCTGAAAATCATTCTGGGAGAACTGGCGCCTGATACAGGTCATGTCCGGCTCGGCACAAAACTGCAAATCGCTTATTTCGACCAGATGCGTACCCAGCTGGACGACAATGCCAGTCTGGTCGATACCATCTCGCCAGGAAGTGAATGGATCGAAATCGGTAACCAGAAAAAACACGTCATGAGTTACCTTTCCGATTTCCTGTTTACTCCTAAACGTGCCAGATCCCCCGTCAAGTCTCTCTCAGGTGGTGAAAGAAACCGGCTCCTGCTTGCAAGGCTCTTTGCCCGCCCCGCCAACGTACTGGTTCTGGACGAGCCGACCAACGATCTGGATATCGACACACTGGAACTGCTTGAAGAATTGCTGCAGGAATACGACGGAACCGTGTTTCTCGTCAGTCACGACCGTGCTTTTCTCGATAACGTCGTGACGCAAGTCATCGCAGCCGAAGGACAGGGTTTGTGGCGTGAATATATCGGCGGCTACAGTGACTGGGAACGTATCCGCCCCGTTCAGGCACAAAAAACCGAAGAAAAAAAAGCAGGTAACGAAACGACTGCTGCCCCCGCCAGAAAAGAATCGTCCGGTTCTGTCCGGCGAAAAAAACTGAGTTACAAGGAACAGCGCGAGCTGGACGAACTACCTTCAAGAATCGTTGCTCTTGAAAACGAACAGGCACAGATATCCACCCGTTTAAATGACCCCGAACTTTACAAGGGCGATCCCGCCGAGTGCATCCGGCTCAACCGTCGACTTGCTGAAATCGAGGAAGAGCTGATGCACTGTATCACCCGATGGGACGAACTGGAATCAAACACAAAAGGCTAGGAGCGGTATTTGCCCACAATGCGCCGTAAAGCCCTGTTCTTCAGAGCGGGTGATATAAGGCGCTGTTGTAAGGTGTGTTAAACTCTTTATAATAAACAAAACCAAGGGCGGGGCACGCCCGGCTAGCCTGTGAAGTGAGTGG
>CAZRQR010000118.1:0-3698 GCA_964602435.1 uncultured Oxalobacter sp. | reverse complement strand
AGCCGAATGCCTGGATGGGCACGTTCGGTTCGGTGAGAAGGGGGGCCAATCCCGCCCCCCTTACTCTATTGCGGTTTCGGACATATTCTGTTATGTCCGTGTATTGTGCCTTATCCGGTTCATTTATATGTCCATTCAGGCAGAAGCCCGTTCCTGACAACGAATGAACGCCAGTTTCGGGTATGTGGCGGAAACACATGAGACTTCCGCAAGAAACCGGCCATTTTCATATAGTGGGTTTCCGGGGGAATGTCTGTTATGAAAAAACCGGCAGCGCCGGTTTTTTCATTTTCTGATTCGGGTCAGTCGTTTTTCTTTTCCAGTGTACTGAGCAGCATATTGTTCATCAGTTTGACAAATGCTGCCGGATCTTTCAGTGAACCGCCTTCGGCCAGAACAGCCTGATCGAACAGTAGGTTGGTCCAGTCATCGAAATGGGGGCCTTCGTATTTCAGCGTCCGGACCAGTGGATGATTCGGATTGATTTCTAGAATCGGCTTCATGTTCGGCACTTTTTGTCCGGCTGCTTTCAGCATGCGCTGGAGATTGCCGGATAGGTCGTTTTCGTCGGCAATCAGACAGGACGGCGATTCGGTCAAACGGACGGTCACTCTGACATCCTTGACCTTATCGCCGAGGACGTTTTTCATTTTTTCAAGAGTATCCTTGAATTCCGTCTTGTTTTCCTCATTCTGTTTGGTTTCTTCCTCGTCTGCCAGTTTCAGGAGATCGAGACTGCCCTGTGCAACGGAAACCAGATTCTTTTCGTTGTATTCCTGCAGGAACGACAGCATCCATTCATCGACACGGTCGGTCAGGATCAGAACCTCGATTCCTTTCTTGCGGAATATTTCAAGGTGCGGACTGTTTTTCGCCGCCGTATAGTTTTCTGCCGTGATGTAGAAAATCCGGACCTGGTTTTCTTTCATTCTGGAAATGTAGTCGTCCAGCGAAACATTCTGGATATCGCTGTCATTGTGCGTCGAGGCGAAGCGCAACAATTTGGCGATTCTTTCCTTGTTGGCAGGATCCTCGCCGATACCTTCTTTCAGAACTTGGCCGAACTGTTGCCAGAAAGTGGCGTACAGTTCCTTTTGGGCAGGATCGTCGGAACCGGCCAGTTCTTCCAGCATGGAAAGGACACGGCGTGTCGACCCGTCACGAATCATTTTCACATCCCGCGATTCTTGGAGGATTTCGCGGGAAACGTTCAGGGGCAGGTCATTGGAATCGATGATGCCGCGAACGAAGCGGAGATAGGCCGGCATCAGCTGTTCCGCGTCATCCATGATGAAAACGCGTTTGACGTAAAGTTTGATGCCGCTGCGCTTGTTTCTGTCCCAGAGATCGAAAGGTGCTTCTTTCGGGATATAAAGCAGCTGGTTGTATTCCGTGCGGCCTTCTACCTTGTTGTGTGTCCAGATCAGCGGATCGTTGAAGTCATGGGTAATGTGTTTGTAGAATTCGCGATACTGCTCATCCGTGATATCCGCCTTGTTGCGGGCCCACAATGCATTGGCTTGATTGATCGTTTCCAGCTCGGTGCCGGTTTTCATTGTCTTGGTTTCGCTGTCCCATTCCTCTTTCAGCATCTGGATCGGCAGCGAGATGTGATCGGAATATTTCCGGATGATGGCTTTCAGGCGCCAGTTGGTCAGAAGGTCGTCTTCGCCTTCTCTCAGATGCAGGGTAATGTCGGTTCCGCGTGAGGATTTTTCGATGTTTTCGATCGTGAAATCGCCTTCTCCAGTGGATTCCCAGCGGATGGCTTCATTGGCGGCCACACCGGCGCGGCGGGATTCGACCGTGATTTTGTCCGCAACGATAAAGCCGGAGTAAAAACCGACGCCGAACTGGCCGATCAGTGCATCGTTTTTTTTCTGGTCGTTCGACAGGCGGGCGATGAATTCCTTGGTACCGGACTTTGCGATGGTACCCAGGTGTGCTACCGCTTCTTCACGGCTCATGCCGATACCGTTGTCGGAAATGGTGATGGTCCGTGCTTCCGGGTTGAAGAAGATACGGATTTTCAGATCAGGATCGTGTTCCTGCAATTCAGGTTTGTCCAGCGCTTCATAGCGCAGTCGGTCAATGGCGTCCGATGCGTTTGAAATCAGTTCGCGCAGGAAAATTTCCTTGTTGGAATAAAGTGAGTGGATCATCAGTTGCAGAAGCTGTTTCACTTCCGCCTGAAAACCCATCGTCTGTTTTTCTGATTCAGCCATTTATTTTTCCCTCGTGGAAATCAGTAGTCAAATGAATGAAACACATATATGGGTTATACCCGATATTTCAAGAGGAATAAAGTGGAATGCGCCAGTTGAGTACATCGCAGATTCTGGAGGCGATGGACAGTCCGAGACCGTACCCGACGACTCCTTCGGCTATGCCCGATTTTCCACGGTAGCCCTTGTCGAAGATGCGTTCTTTTTCTTTTGCGGAAATGCTGGCGCCTGTGTCGGAAACGCTGAAAGCGTTTCTGCCCAGAATGATTTTGATATGGCTTTTTTGCGTGTATCTGATCGCATTGAAAACGAGATTGTTGAATACCGAGGCGACCAGTATGGCATTGAATTTCTCACGGTTGGTGTTTTCATCGAATTCAACGAGCAGTTGCAGTCCCTTGGCTTCGGCTTCACGTCTCCAGACCGGTTCGTTTTCTTCAACTATGTCGGTGATTTCCGCGATTTTTTCGGTGCGTCCATAATCCTGGCGGACCAGATTCAGAAAGATATCCACCATTTCCTTCATCCGCGAGGCCGTCCGTTGTGCACTCTGGATGATTTTCCGCTCATGATCGTTCAGGTTTTCCGAGTTTTTCAGAAGTTCGATGGAAGTGCTCATGACGGTCAGGGGGGAGTACGCAGTTCGTGGCTCACTTCGGAAGCGAACTGCCGTTTGCCCATCAGTAGCTGGTACAGTCGTGAAGTGGTGATGCGGAAACTTTCGGCTAGTTCACCGATTTCATTTTTTCCTATGTTCCCGAAAAGGAATCGGGACCCAGCCTGCCTTCCTTGAGTTCCTGATTCAGTTGACGCGTTTCGTCCAGAAGACGATCTATCGACCGGAAAGAACGTTTTGCCATCCAGAAACCCAGTCCGAACGAAACGATGGTGATGGCGAACAGAAACAGCAATCCTTTCAGAAAAAGTTTCCGTTCCCATTGCTCGAATTCATGCTGGGAACGGGTCAGGACATATTTTCTGTCATCTATGGTTTTGACAAAAATATGCAGATCTTCTCCCGATGTGTATTCGCTGTATCCGTCCCTTATTTTTCTGAAACGTGCCGGTATCTCATGGACAGGATCTCCGGCAATGTAAAGCCGTGAAAACTGGTCCAGTCTGGGAGGTCTGTCATGTGCCAGATCGTTGCTGACCATTTCGGTTATCATGCTGTCCATGGTGGAACTCATCAGTTGCGCCTCGGTTTCGAAAATGACGTATATCAGACAGCCGCTGAAAATGATTCCGATGACCAGCACAGTCAGGGCATAAAATGCCGCGATTCGGGTTTTGATCGTATTGGGAAAGAAATGTTTCCACCATGGAATTCGGGTATTCAGCACTTTTTTCCGGTTGTTTTTTCGGCTGGAAATGGGGGCAATTCATCTTCGAAGTCAGATCAATTTTTTCCGATTATGCAAGCGATAGATGAATCCGTTTTCAGACAAATTTCGATCGAACCGGTTTGCGCAC
>CAZRQR010000117.1:0-3710 GCA_964602435.1 uncultured Oxalobacter sp. | reverse complement strand
CGCACAGATTTTCCCGTACTCGACAGCGGCCAGATCATCGAACGGCAATACCGACAGAATCGAAAGAAAACGGATCAGCGCAGCAGCATTCCTTTCCGGAAACGCGCTTTTCTCGACACCATACTCCAGTTCCGCCAAAGTAATGGCGGAAATACAAAGCCCGTTGTGCAAATTGTCTTTAAGGCGTGCCAGAACGTGTTCAGGTCTGTTTCTGATCGCATAGATACAGATATTGGTATCCAGCATGTAACTCATAAAACATCCCTGACGGTTGGAATATCGGAAGGTCGCCCTTCCACACAAAAATCATCCGTAAAACTGTTCAAACCTTCCAGAAAAGTTTGCCATATATGCTCTTTCGGCGTGAGCATGACAGCATGACCGAGCCGATGGACAAAAACCTCGTCCCCCTCGAACCGGAACTTCTTGGGCAACCTGACAGCTTGGCTTTTGCCGTTCTCGAAGATTTTTGCCGTTTCCATCGTGACCTCCTGCACATAGTATATACCTAAGTATATACGAGAAATGAGTTCGTAGTGCAGATATGATTCTTCTATCGTCCTTGATATTGTGTGTTTCAATCCACAGTTGTCTTCCTATCCGACAACTGACCCCGCGCCAGCAGATAGGAGGCGTGCGGATTGCTTCTTCCTCAAGGGAGAGGTTACCGAAAAGAGTTGCAACGGACACATCGTCTTGTCAAGAACTTTTTCCTCCTGAATGCGGAGGTCTTACACCATAAAGAAATTTTTGATGAATCGTCGGTTTTGATGTGAAACGCAAAATAGTCAGGAAAGATCGGTCAGCCTGTAACTGGTACTACGCCCCCCGGAAGGATTTTGAATAAAAATACCACGTTCCTTCAAGTTCTGGATGTCTCTCAGGGCCGTGTCATTGGAACATTTGACCAGTTTGGCATATTTGGACGTATTCATATATCCCTTGAAATCGCTTTCCAGCATCATATTGATGATTTTGCGTTGTCTTTCATTGACCGGTTGCTGATTGATTTTTTCCCACAATCTCGCTTTGAAAAGAATATGTTCCAGTGTTGTTTCGGCTCTGGAAATAGCACGTCCCAGACAATCCAGGAACCATTCCAGCCATCCGGTGATCTCCGGTGTCCCACGTTGCTGGCGCTCAAGCTGGCCATAATACTGGTTGCGTTCTGCTTCAATCTGGCTGGAAAGGCTATAAAAACGGTCTGGGATACCGTCGGCTCGAGCTAACGCCATGTCACTGATCGCACGGGCTATCCGTCCATTGCCATCCTCGAAAGGGTGGATAGTGACAAACCAGAAATGAGCAATCCCCGCCTTGATGACAGGATCTATCGGAAGGTCTTTCTCGAACCATGCCAGAAACAGCTGCATTTCCTTTTCCAGACGTATGGCATCCGGTGCCTCAAAATGAACGATTTCCCTGCCAATCGGTCCGGAAACAACCTGCATCTTTCCAGCATCCGGCAAACGCCACCCGGCAACGGTAATCCGGCGCATACCACTGCGTCCTGTCAGAAAAAGTGCGGCATGCCAGTCGAACAGACGTTCTTTCGTCAATGGTCGTGAAAATTCCTGCGTGGCATCCAGCATCATTTCCACGACACCTTCCACATTGCGACTGGTCGGCACAAGTCCGGTCATGTCCATTCCGAGCCGTTTTGCAATGGAAGACCTGACTTCCTGGCTATTCAGGATGTCACCTTCAATCGCCGAAGACTTGACGACATCATGAGTCAATGTATCCAGACTGGCTTCCTGTCTGAGTTCAAAACCCAAACCTTGCATCCTGCCGAGCAATCGTCCCTGTCGAAAACGTATATCTGCCAGCTTCCAGGCAAGCGCTGCGCTATCCCATGTAAAGCAAGGCCAGTTTTCATGTTCGTGAATCCACATATTAATCACCGCATTCTTTGCAGTGATTATGCGTGATATTCGCCGCATAAGCAATGCTTCAATCCACAATTGTCCTCATCGGATGACGGACTCTGGCTGGCAGACAGGGTTGATGAATCCATCCCAAAATTCCCCTTCTTTCAACAGGCACGCCCCATTCATGTGGCTGACAATACGAATGTCTATATCCGTGTCAGCTACACCGCGCCATGAAAATCCCAAGAACCTGCCTTGTTGCCATCTTTTCGTTTCTCTTGATATTTCCTGCCTATGCGGATGACTTGTCAGTTGATGAGAAGGGCGGTTTTTTTTCACAATTAGGAAAAATTGGCGGCGCACTATCCAATCGTTTGAATAACCTGTCTACCGATCAGTTCACACAGACCGGTATGGGATATGCCGGCGCATTGACGACACCGGCACTCATGATTGCAGGTTCACTGTCATTGATTTATCTCCTGTTTGAGGCCGTCCAGTATATGGCCAATCGTAGTCCAGCCATACTGGCGGCAGCGCTGATTTCCAACTATTCGTCGCGGATGTCCGAGTTCAATGCGCTGCTGGATATCCTGAGAAATATCGGCGGCAGCCCAGCCGGCATCATTGACAATGTGGTCAAACTCTATTCATCCGTTCTGGAGCTGGTCAGTACATGCATCACAAATGCGTTCAAGGCCGTCGGCAGCGAAGCACTGTCAGCGATAACGAGTCTTGGTGCAAAATCCAACGTCATGCTGTCACTGGTAGATCTGATTGTCACCATCCTGTTTGCCTTGTTGATCGTGGCGCTGGTACTGTTGGGACTGGCGGAAATCGTTGGTCTTCTGTTGATGGGACCATTCTTGTTCGCTGTCGGTGTCGCGTTCGGTCCGATTTTTCTTGCCGGACTCGTGACACCCTAGACACGCGATTACACTGCCAGATGGGTCGGATTCATCGTCAGTGGAGCGGTTCTCACCGGCGTCATGGGCATCATCATCGGTATTTCGGTCACGGTTTTCAATACATTGGGATCTCAGGCTGTCACTGCTACCGATATACCAACCGCCGGACATCTTGCCATTGCAGCAATCGTCCTTATGGCGATCAATTCGCTGATTGCGCAGGCGCCGGCTATTGCCAGTGCGATCACGCCAGGAACGTCCGGTGCACGCAATACAGCCGGTAATGCTGTTGCAGCCGGTGCAACCCATATGCGGAATAATGCCGTCAATACGGCCAAGAGTACGGGGCAAATCACTCGTTCCGCATGGTCGAAGATCAACAAGCTGCCGTCGAGACAGTGAAGGCAGCTTAATCAAAAACCGGCTTCTTTCTGGTGTCGAATGGCAAGTATAGTGACATACTCACGTCCATCGAAACGGTAACGTGCCACATAACCACTATTACCAAATTTAATCAGCCATTCCCGAAATTCATCTGGCAAGTTATCTATCGATATCCGATGTGAGGATGGTCTTTCAATGCCTGCAAGGGTTTGATAATAACCGTTGCCACTTTTTTGGTAACTACCGGATTTTTCAGATACAAAAATTCACACGAATGTTCCAAATCTTTCGTTGCTATTGGTGCAAATTTTATTTGTGACATATCGGAAAGACTTTCATTAAAATACAAAATTAACTCTTGAAAAATGATGTTTGTGCTTCTTTCCTTGTTGAAGCTAGTGTAAAAAAGTTACAAGACATCAAATAGGAAATTTCTGCTGATAGCCAAGAAGTTGGAACATCAACTTATCCGTAGAGTCGGTTTTGACTAGTTTTATTGAAGAGCAAGATTGGTTGCCTGAATATAAAGAAGGCAAGCCAATGCTTC
>CAZRQR010000116.1:0-3745 GCA_964602435.1 uncultured Oxalobacter sp. | reverse complement strand
TCTTGTCCCATTCACTGACCGGATTCTGATGTTCCATAAGATTTTCCTCCGTTTGAGATGCATGAACATTCGCCATCATGGCGCTCAGGGTGATGAATGTGCCTGCAAGCAGGTTTCGGATCCGGGTGTGTGTCATGATTGTCATATGTTTTTATATGCTGGATTGTTCAAAAGTCACTGTTACGCTGTCATGTCCGACTGTTTTCTGGAGGTCGGCCGGATCGTCGATTTTTCCGATCCGTGTGTAACGGTATGGACTGGAAAAGGTTTTGTAAAACAGGACAAGACAATTGTTTCCCCATAGCATCAGGTCACCTGCCTGGATGATTTCCGGTCGGACAGCTTCAGCAGGCAGGGGTTTTGCAAGGTTGTAAAATTTCTCGTTTCCGGCATGTTCGTTCATTTTTGCAGTCAGTGGCAACAGATTCCGGAATGCTTTTGCAGATGCATTATCCTGTAAAGTGGCAATAAAGGTTGTATGGCCGATTTTTATGGTTATCTTTTTGTTCATGACAGGCGTGTTGTCATGGTTACTGTCCTGTGACAGCTGTGGCATGTTCCGGGACAGCACGGAACGCTGAGCCATGAATGGCCTGCCGTCGCTGCCGAAGCATGGAGACATGCCGGTGAACAGGCACAGTGAACAGACAATTGTCGCAATATACGGTTTCACAATAAACCCATGTCCGGAACGGTTTCCGGGGACTGCCATCGGATGACAGTCCTTTTCGTTCCGAAAGTGAAGTACAGGCATGGTTCAGATACCGGTACCCTTTTCGAGGCTTTCCGGAAAACGGTCGCCATAAATTTCGATCTCCGCCAGTGAATCACCGATATTGCGCAGGTCTTCGGCAGACAGTGTGACATTGACGGATGCCATGTTTTCCTTGAGCCGATGAAGTTTCGTCGTTCCCGGGATCGGTACAATCCACGGTTTTTGTGCCAGCAACCAGGCCAGTGCGATTTGCGCTGGCGTTACATTTTTTTCTTCAGCCATCGCTTTCAGTTTTTCGATGAAACGCTGGTTCGCTTTCAGTGCTTCCGGCGAAAACCGCGGGAAGAACTGCCGGAAATCGAATCCTTCGTTGAAAGTGGAATCCGCCTTGAGCGCACCGGTCAGAAAACCCTGTCCAAGCGGACTGAACGGCACGAAGCCGATACCCAGTTCTTCCAGCAATGGCAGGATTTCTTCTTCCGGTTTTCTGTACCACAGAGAATATTCGCTTTGCAGGGCAGCTACCGGGCAGATGGTGTGTGCGCGGCGGATAGTGTTGGCTCCCGCCTCGGACAGGCCAAAATACCGGACCTTTCCTTCCGCAATCAGATCCCTGACAGTACCTGCCACGTCCTCGATCGGTACTTCGGGATCGACACGGTGCTGGTAAAACAGGTCAATCGTATCCACGTTCAGCCTTTTCAGCGATGCTTCAGCCACTTCACGGATATGTTCAGGACGACTGTCCAGTGCCGTCCATGCGCCTCCATTTGCCGGATCGGGTTTAAAACCGAACTTGGTGGCGATAACAACCTTGTCCTTTATGGGAGAAAGGGCTTTTCCGAGCAGTTCCTCGTTGGTGAAAGGGCCATATACTTCCGCAGTATCGAAAAAATTGATGCCCATATCGACCGCCTCGTGGATCAGTCTGATCATGTCGCCGACGTTGGCGGCCGGTCCGTAGCCAAAACTCATTCCCATACAACCCAGACCCAGTGCGGATACTTTCAGACCGCTTTTGCCCAATTCGCGTTTTTCCATTATTTTCCTCCATTGGTTGGAAATACTGTTTCAGTTGCCAATGTAAACACGCGAAGGATCTTTCTGAAGGTACGATCCTCTTATCTTCTTGCCTGATTCTCTCAAGATTTACACAACCGGAAAAGAAACTGGAAATACTGGCTTGGCTACTGGCTCGAAGAAACGGAATACCGCTCTTTCATGCTGTTTTGCTGGCTGAATACTGTCTGACAGTTTTCACCGTTCTGGCAGGAACGACGGCAATGACGGTATTGGCCGGAAATCTTTCGTCACTGCCGCACCGGTTGCAATGACGGCATTGTCACCGATTGCGGCCCTGCAAGACGGTAATCCAGACCTTTTTCACAATAGCGATCGGAACGGGAATGACATGGGCTCTTCTGTCTGGTGACAGATCGTGGTTTAGGGGAGGGGAGCCCGCACTACGTGGTGACCGATCGGGTTATCATTCCCGATAAAATGCCACTCTGGTCCTGAAAACAGCAGCCCGGGTCGATGAAAACATTTTTGCTTGAATGTTTTTCCCGAAATCAGGGCTTCTTTTACGGTCAGTTTCGATGTCAGCCGCAAAATTTTTCCGGCGTATGGCATGAACTGTTGATTTGACTGATTCCCATCATGAGATCATGCATTTCGGAAGGAGCGGGGACAGGCAGTTTCTTGCTGATATGATCGGGGAAATCTTTCAGATCCGTTTTGGTTCCTTTGGCAAATTGTAAACGGGGAAAGTTCTGAAACTGCGAACCGTATCGGTATTTGCCGGATGGCAGAGCGGCTTCCGTCGTTTTCCTGTTTTCTGCGGCATTGTAGAGAACCAGAGGTTCGAGATATTTCATCCCGACGTAAAGGGCACTTGCTCCGGCGGAAGTCACGACTAACCAACATTTCCTTGTTTCTGAGTGCGGTTCCATTAGGTCCGAATGCCCAGCCGTAAGTACAGACTTTATTCATGCTGAAGTGCCTTGATGATCCGGGATTGGGCCAGGTAGGGATGGGATACGATTACCAGTATCTTCATGATAGTTTTTCCTGTTTCGTTTGAAAGCTTTCATTATTTTTTATTTTACATAATACAAATTATGCGAAGTTTTTTGGTGGTGTTTTGATAATTGATTTTTAAGGAACGTCGCAGTCGCAAACAAACGTCGGTCAGCTCGTAATTTTTCCCGGAAACAGCATTTGATAGCGCAAAGGCTGTTTCTGACGAGACGGCCTACAGGTCTGACCTGAAATGAGTGCAAAAGATTGCTCAAAAAATGCCAATCATTTTTTAAAAAATGCAAGCACATTATGCTAATATTTAATTGAAGGATATATCAGGAAAAACTGAATTTTTGTGTTTTCAACAATTCTTGTAAGGAGTATTAAATTGGAAGCGCTACTTGTTTTTCTAGCTTTTTCCGTTTTCATTTTTGGCGGAATCATTATTGTTCAGTTGTATGTTCTTCATAAGAAACGTATGGAAATCGATACAACACGACGCCAGCTTGAGGATATGCTGGTTCGTGATTGCAGTAATGCCATTTCCAGATATTGCATGCGGTTTTTGCGCATGCCGAAAAACGATGTCGGTTATCTGACCCGGGTGAAATTGTCCCATGAAGCCAATATGCCGGAATTTTATCTGGCATTCGGAAACAGCGAGGCCGAGGTACTTGGATATGCGAAATTCTCGCGCAAGGAAAGCCGGGGACACAAATCAACCTATATACTGAGTGAAATCCTGCCAGCCAGTGCTCCTGTACCCTGCCCAGTCCTTTCATTGCATAATGAACTTTTCACGCTGGATGAAGCCGTCAGTACCAGTGAAACGATCAGTGCCAAGCTGGATCGGCTGATTGATATTCGGACCATGTCGTTTGGTGAACTAATGGGTGCTTCAAGTGGCAATGCTAATGAAATATAGTTCCTTCCGCAAAAGGAATTGCAGGTGTGGAAATGCAGATGACTCCAATCAGTAGGCCGGATGAATTTCATCCGGCTTTCTTT
>CAZRQR010000115.1:0-3798 GCA_964602435.1 uncultured Oxalobacter sp. | reverse complement strand
TCGGGATATTTCCGGACGGATACGCCGGCTGCACAGGACATGGCCGGAAGGACGGTCCGGATGGGGTGGATGCGGTGCCTTGCCGTGAATCCGGTTCTGTCAGGAGGACGGGAAACGGATCCGGACGGGAGTCAGCCGGTTTCGGGTCGTACCGTCGCCGAGCTGTCCGGCGTCGTTTTCTCCCCAGCTCCAGACGGTGCCGTCTTTTTGCAGGGCAAGCGCGTGGTGCGGACCGGAGGCGATTTCGACGACGTCATCCATCAGGTGGACGGGTTTTGTCCAGTTTCCGTCTGTGGTTTTCGTGACGGGGCCGATGCCATATGCCCAAACGGAGCCGTCTTTTTTCAGAACCAGCACGCAGGCGTCTCCGACGGCGACATCGGCGACATCGGCGACGAAGCTGACTTTGACGGGGAGGGTTTTGGGTTCGAGTGTGGTGTATTTGCGTCCCGGGAGGGTGGCGTTGGCGAATCCCCAGACATAGAGGTTGCCGTCATCGGTAACTGCGAAGCTGGCCAGGTTTTTGGTGGCGAGCTTGACGATGGGTTTCGAGTCCAGCGCGGCGATGTTGGCCTTGTAGGGCCGGTTTTCAGGGATGTGGGAGCCGGTCGCCAGCGCACCGGAATCATTCCGGCCCCAGACCCAGAGGCTGCGGTCTTCGCGGAGTGCCAGCGTATGGGTGGCGGATGAGCTGACGCGCTTGACGAGGTCCATGACTTTTTGCGGTTCGTCAATGTGGTCGCCGGTTTCCTCTCCGGGCATTTCCTCGCCGCGTGACGGATTCTTTTTGCCCCATCGCCAGAGTGTTCCGGATGTGTCGATGGCAAACGGGGTGTCATGGCCGGGGGTGATAGCCTTGATGTCGGACATGATCTGTACGGGTTCGGTAACGGGGGCGTCGGAAAACCGGCCGATCTGTCCGACCTGGCTGTCTCCCCAGCCGTACAGGGTTCCGTTGCAGTCGATGTAAAACGATGTGTGGGAAACATCGCCGGCCGCGGCGATGCAGGCGTTGTCGGCCACTTTCACGGGGGTCAGGGTGGAACGGTTGCGATAGCGTGAGTCTCCCCAGGTCCAGAGCTGTCCCTTGCCATCGATGAAAAGACTGTGTTTCAGGCCGGCGGCCAGACGGGTGTCGCGGGTGATTTCACGGGGGGGGGCCGCCTTTTCCGGCGGGCGGTCGCTGGCCGTTTTCAGGAAAAAGAGCGTGAAAACGACGAGGCAGGCGGCGATGAAAGCGATCAGTACGGGCAGTCGGTTTCGCATGTCGGTGGTCTTTTCTGGTCGGTTATTCCGCCATGGGAAGACAGTTTGTTTTTTCGATAAGGATACGGCATTTTGGCGATTGCGTTTTCATTTTTCCGGAAGGAAAAGGGAATTTTTTGCAGAGAAAGGAAACAGAAGTGCCTGTGCCGTTTCGCCTTTTGTGCGGACCGTGACCTGTCTGGATGTCACGCCGCGGATGCTGGAGACCGGCAGGGAGAACGCCCGGAAAAAAGGGCTGGACAATATGGTTTTCGTGCAGAGGGATGTGTGTGATCTTTTGTTTCCGGAGGCAAGTTTCGATTTGGTGCTCTCGCGGCTGGCGTTCCATCATTTTCCCAATATCGACAGGCCGTTTTCGGAAATGAGGCGTGTGCTGAAACATGGGGGCCAGCTGGTCATGATCAATATGGAAGCGGCAGAGGAAGATTGCCGCGGTATCCGGGATGACATCGGACGGATGCGTGAGGTTTCCCATGTCCGGAATATGTCCCGGCAGGAGATGCTGGCCCTTTTCGAAAAAAACGGTTTGACAGTGGTGTGTTGCGAAAGCAGGAACGTTTCCGTGTCGCTGGAGAGCTGGCTCGGACTGACGAAGGTGCTGGAAGGCACAAGGGAAAAGATCACCGCTTTCATGCGTGAAGATATCCGCGGGGGCAGGCGGACGGTGTTCGAGCCGTACAGTGACGGGAGCGGAAGGATATATTTTTGCCAGAAGTGGCTGATGACGGTCGGTATCGGAAAGGGATAAGGGAGGGGCGGGCCGTTCTGTCCGGACGGATGCGGCCTGCTCTCTGCTATACTTTTTTGCCACAGGATAAGGGAGGCAAACGGAAACCTTGCCGGGCTTCGGACAGGGCCAAGGCGTGAATACGGTCGCCGGAACATGAGAGAGTGGGCTGGACTGGCTGTTTCGTGACCGGAGAAAGTATGGCGTCATGGGGTGCGGAGCCGGCGGTTGAGCGTCGGTTCGGGACCGGCGCGGTGGCTTTGCGAGCGGATGATCGGTTTGGCACGGAAGCTGCATGACGGCAAGGTGTCCGGCATTCTGGATTGTGCGTTTGATTACGGACGGGCCAACGATTATTTCGGCGGACAAGAATGGGCGGAAAACCGGTTTGTCCGGTCTGAACCGGAATACGGCAGGCACATCGGGGCTGGGCCGTATCCTGTTTTGCAGGAAGCGGCTGATGGCGGCCGGGATAAGGAAAGGGGCAGAACATGATTTACAGGACGGATTATGAATCACCGCTCGGCAGGGTGACGCTGGCGTCCGATGGGGAAAGTATTGTAGGGCTCTGGCTGGAAGGCCAGAAATATTTCGGCGATACGGTGAACGGGGAAATGCGCCGGGACGACCGGCTGGCGATATTCGCGAAAGCCGGAAACTGGCTCGACCGGTATTTCCGGGAGGAAAAACCGGCTATCGCGGAGATTCCGCTGGCGCCTGCCGGAAGCCGTTTCAGGCAGGAAGTGTGGAAAATCCTGTGCGATATTCCCTATGGGGAAGTCATGACGTATGGTGCGATTGCACGGATGATCGTAGAACGGCTGGGGCTGAAAAAAATGTCGGCGCAGGCTGTGGGCGGGGCGGTCGGGTACAATCCGGTCTCGATCATCATTCCCTGCCACCGGGTGGTGGGGACGAACGGAAGCCTGACGGGATATGCAGGCGGTATCCGGACGAAAATCCGGCTGCTCGAGCATGAAAAGGTGGATATGACGGGGCTTTTCGTCCCGAAAAAAAGCACCGTTTCCTGACAGGACATTCGCCGGGGAACGGGTTGCTGCGCTTTTCAGGCGCTGTCGCCGGGAGCTGTCAGCACCCGTTTTTCCATCATCTCCGGTGTGTGCCGTGGAAGTGGTGCATCCTGTTTCCGGCAGGGGGGGGTAACGAAAACCCTGTCCGGCGGGTTTTGCGTACTGTGTGACTGCTTTGCGGAACCGGCTTCCTTGCCATTCTGCCGGTTCATGTTGTACATGATGATCATGTTGAGGATGTCGATGTCATCCTCGGAGGAGACGCGCAAATCCTCTTGCGAATCGCCGGTATTTTCCTGCCGTTGCCGGAGATAGGGAACCAGTTTCCGGACGAGTGCCGGCGGCAATCCGAGGCGCATGAGGTCTTTCTCGTCGCACTGGCTCAGATCGAATCCGGCGCCGGCCGTGATTCCGGGATGGTTGTTTTTCTGGTGTTTCGACCAAGGGACATGGGCCTGTTTTTTCATGTCGTCGTCCCACAGGCTGACCTGTGTGTGGTTGATGCCGATGGGTCGGCACCGGTTTTCCCGGGTGCGGTGGGTATTGAGGTTTACCGAGTGTTTCGAGCGCTTTTTCGTCGATGACCGGGAAATGCGGGTCTGCTTCGGGGGACAGTGGCCGAAGTGTCGGGCCGAACAGGCCGAGTTTCATCATGTTGCGTGCGGCAGGGCTGGTGTGGCCGTATCCGGTTCCGGAAGGGATGTCGCTGGATGTCGTCATATTTTTTCTCCTTTTTTCGAATGGTGTTTTCCGTTCTGGTCAGGGCTTCGTGTT
>CAZRQR010000114.1:0-3830 GCA_964602435.1 uncultured Oxalobacter sp. | reverse complement strand
GCCCATGCAGCCGGATATACCATGCATGAATCCTGCATGTTGTCTCTGGAACGGTTTCGCAGGATGCATTTCCTGAAAAACTGACCATGCGATTTTGGGAAGACTCCGGAACGGGAAGATGAAATACCGGAAAGCACCGTAGTCAGGATATGGAGTAGTTGTCATATCCTGACGGTTTTTTGTCTGTTCACATGTGAAGGTGGTGGAACAACGGAAAGGAGGGAGATTTTCCCTGATCTTCTGTTCTGTCGAGCGGGATATGGCCGCTCTTTTGGGTTGTCGGCCGGAGCCACCGCAAGAGGGTTCCGGCACAGGTTCCGTGAAAAACCGTTTCAGGCCAGTATCCGGCGCAGCCAGTTGCCGAGGTCGATCACTTCGGTCATCGACATGGTATGGGACATTTGGTAGGCATTCCAGTCGACGTTGTAATCGAGGGATGTCAGCAGTTTCATGGTATCTTCGCCACGGGTGAACGGAACAACTTCGTCCTGTGTGCCATGAGCCATGAATATCGGTGTGTTCTGGTTGGCAGGGTTCCGGTCGTCGGGGAAGGAGTAGATCAGCGGCATGTATCCTGAAAGTCCGATGATGCCGGCCAGTTTTTCCGGATAGCACAGTCCGGTATAAAGCGCCATGGCGCATCCCTGCGAGAAGCCCGCCAACAGAATCCGGTCGGAGGGGACACCGCGTCTTTTTTCCTGTTCGATCAGTCCGGTGATGAGCCTCTGTGACTCCAGAACGCCTTCCGAATCTTCCATGTCGGCGTCGTCGAAGCCGTTGTAGATGTCGAACCATGCGCGCATGGGGTAACCGGCATTGGCGGTGATGGGGCGTTCAGGTGCATGGGGAAAGATGAAACGGATGGGTGGGCAGCTGGTAAGGTCGAATTCACGGACCAGCGGAATGAAACTTGAACCGTGATCGCCGAGGCCATGCATCCAGATGATGCTGGTTTTCGGATCGTCTCCGGTGTCTGTTTGACTGTATTGCAGATAGGTGTTGTTCATTGTTTTTCTCGTCAGTGATGAAACAGGTGGATGGAAATGGATGTCACGCAGGATCCTGTGGCGGCCGCCATGCCTTGCATACCGCTTCGTTCGTTTCGATGGACGGGCCGCCGATCAGTTCGATGCAGTATGGAATGGCGGTGAAGATGCCGGGTTCCGTCAGGGTTCCGTTTTTGTCGCGGACGCCTTCCAGTATCTGGCGGATGGCGGCCGGCCGGCCGGGCAGGTTCAGTATCAGGGCGGTGTGGTCGGGTCGCTCGCAGATGACGGCAGCCTGCCGGGACAGTATGGCGGTCGGTACGAAGTGCAGGCTGATCTGTCGCATCCGTTCGGCGATTCCCGGCATTTCGCGGGTGCCGACGGCAAGAGTGGCGTCCGGTGTCCGGTCTCGCCGGGCCGGACCGGTACCACCTGTTGTCAGAATCAGGGAACAGCGTTCTTCATCGACCAGTTCGTGCAGTGTCTTTTCGATCTGTTCCCCGTCATCCGGTATCAGACGGGTTTCCAACCAGTATGGCGACGTGATGGCGGAAGCCAGCCAGTCTTTCAGTGCAGGAATGCCCAAGTCGGGATAGGAGCCCTCATAAGCCCGGTCGGAGACGGAGACGAGTCCGATGGAAATATCGCCAGTGTTTTTTTTCATTTATTCCTCGCTTTCGTGGTTTTCCTGTGCAGACATGGGTGGTTCGGTCATGATCTGTTTCAGAAGCCGGTATATTTCCCGGTAGGCTTTCGGCGGTTTGCCAGCGGTCATTTCCTTTCTGGCGTTCCGGATGAGCGTACGCAGCTGCTGGCCGTCGGTATGGGGATATTTGTGCAGGAACCCGGTCAGTGCCGCTTCGTTCGCAAGCAGTTTTTCACGCTGGTTTTCAATGGCGTGCATGAAAAGAGTGTCTGACCTTGATTGGCCTTTCCAGCTTTCGAGCGTCCGGTTGATCGAAGCGAGCGCCTCGTCGTCCAGCGAGCGCATGATTTTGCCGATGTATTGAAGCTGGCGCCTTCGGCCTTCATGGTGTTTGATACGCTGGCATTCCAGTATGGCTTCTTTCAGGTTTTCCGGCATGGCGACACGTTTGACCCTGTCCGGAGATTCATTGACCAGTTGTTCGCCTGTTTTCTGCAAGGCGATCATTTCACGTTTGCGCCGTGACTTGGACGGGCGCCCGTATTCTTCCTCGAATTCACCTGACCGGAAACCGCAGGTTCCCCTGTTCGAATTTGGCATAATCAGACTTCTGTGTAAGGTCATTAAATCGTTTATGATTGACTGCTATCATAACAGTCTTGACAATACCTTCAAAAAGATAATCTCATGAATGATTCCGATTTCATCTATACGAACGATCAGTTGAAACAGATTGCCGAAGATGCCTTGCGGTATGCGCGGCAAAAAGGAGCTTCCGGTGCTGCGGTCGGCATCAGCGAAGGGAATGGTCTTTCCGTTAGTGTGCGCAAGGGAGAAATCGAGACTATTGAGAAAAATCAGGACAAGGGGATCGAAATAACCGTTTTTGTCGGAAAAAAACGGGGCAACGCCACGACATCGGATTTTTCGGAAGTATCGCTGAAGCAGACTGTCGAGGCGGCTTACAATATCGCTTCGTTCACTTCGGAGGATGAAGCGGCCGGCTTGCCGGATGCCGATATGTTGGAGAGAAATCCGCAGGATCTGTCGCTTTACTATCATTGGCCGATCGGTTCGCAGGAAGCGGTCGAGCTGGCAAAACGTTGTGAGGCGGCGGCTTTCGATGCGGACAGGCGGATATCCAACAGTGAAGGGGCTTCCGTCAATGTCCAGCATTCCCATTTTATTCTGGCCAACAGCGACGGGTTCATGGGGGGGTATCCCTATTCCAGCCATTCCTTTTCTGTCGCGCCTATCGCCGCTTCGGGCGCACACATGCAGCGGGATTACTGGTATACCGCCTCGCGCGATCCCGCAGGGCTGAAAACGCCGGAGGAAGTCGGACATTATGCCGCAAGGCGGGCACTGGCACGTCTGGGTGCGCGCCAGATCGGCACCCGCAAATGCCCCGTTCTCTTCGAAGCGCCTGTCGCGATCGGACTGGTCAATTCATTCGTTTATGCCGTGTCGGGCGGTTCGCTTTACAGGAAATCCAGTTTTCTGGTGGATGCGCTGGACAAGCAGGTTTTTCCGGAACATATCGGGTTGCTTGAGGATCCCCATCTGAAAGGCGCGATGGGTTCCGCGCCTTTCGACGATGAAGGGGTCCGGACAAATCGTCGCCAGATTGTCGAGGACGGTATCGTGAAGGGTTATTTTCTCTCGAGTTATTCAGCTCGCAAACTCGGCATGAAGACAACAGGCAATGCCGGTCGTTCCCACAATCTGTTTTTCAGTTCGAAGCTGACGGATGTGGCCGACGATTTTTCCGGCATGCTGAAAAAAATGGGGACGGGGCTGGTCGTCACCGAATTGATGGGGCAGGGAATCAATTATGTGACGGGCGATTATTCCAGGGGCGCGTCGGGTTTCTGGGTGGAAAACGGCGTCATTCAGTATCCGGTGCAGGAAATCACGATTGCGGGCAATCTGAAGGAAATGTTCCGGCATATTGTGGCCGTCGGTGCGGATACGCTGATCAGGGGAGCCAAACAGTCGGGATCCATTCTGGTCGAGCAGATGACGATTGCTGGAATGTAGGTGGCGCCTGAATCCCGTCTGTTTCGCGGTTCAGATGTTTTCATTGAAAATTCGTCCAGCGTTTTCCGCTAGCAGCCGATATCGGTTTGTGCGGATGTCTTGACATCCTCCACGCCCTGAAGGACGTGGATTCCTGCTATGTTCAGGCTGTTGCCTGA
>CAZRQR010000113.1:0-3984 GCA_964602435.1 uncultured Oxalobacter sp. | reverse complement strand
GCAACAGCCTGAACATAGCAGGAATCCACGTCCTTCAGAGCGTGGAGGATGTCAACATGTCACCGATTCTGTTGGATAATGTGAAACAGCCATACCGAAACGAAAACCGTTTTTCGCCTGTCAGCCAGGCGCCGTTTTTTTCCATTTCTTCCGAAAACCAAACATCGAAACGAACAGAAAATGACTTCTTCCCCTTCAGTAACTGTCTATCGTCAGGATTACACCATCCCTTCATTTCTTGTCGATCACATTGACCTCGTTTTTGATCTCGGGCCATCCGTGACCCAAGTAAAAGCCACTACCCGTCTCCGGCACAATCCCGAATCGGAAAACCATGATATCGTCCTGTACGGCGAAGCGCTGGAACTCGTCAGAATCGTCATGAATGACAAGGTGCTGTTCGAACCAGATTACGCGACAGACAACGGTGAACTGCGTATCGCCAATGCCCCCGATGACGTCACACTCGTTATCGACACGCTCATCCATCCCGACCAGAACACCTCCCTGATGGGACTTTACCTTTCCAACGGCAATTTTTTCACCCAGTGCGAAGCCGAAGGATTCCGGAAAATCACCTGGTATCCGGACCGACCCGATGTCATGGCGACCTACACCGTCACCATCCGTGCCGACAGGGAAAAATATCCTGTTCTGCTTTCCAACGGCAATCTGGTCGAAACAGGCGATCTACCCAACAACCGCCACTATGCCGTATGGAACGACCCGTTCAGAAAACCGTCCTATCTTTTCGCCCTGGTTGCAGGCAATCTGGTCTGCCGCGAAGAAACGTTCAGACTGGCCGACGGCCGTGACGTCCTGTTGCAGGTATGGGTCGAGAAAAACAATCTGGACAAGACCGCCCATGCGATGGAATCACTCAAACACAGCATACGGTGGGACGAATCCCGTTTCGGCCTAGAGCTCGATCTCGACCGTTTCATGATCGTCGCCGTCAGCGACTTCAACATGGGCGCGATGGAAAACAAGGGACTGAACATTTTCAATACCCGATACGTTCTGGCCAACCCTCGGACAGCGACCGACACCGATTATGCCAACATCGAGTCCGTCGTCGGCCATGAATATTTCCACAACTGGACCGGTGACCGGGTCACCTGCCGCGACTGGTTCCAGCTTTCCCTGAAAGAAGGACTGACCGTTTTCCGCGACCAGGAATTTTCGGCAGACAGAACCGGTAACGACTCGGGCCGTGCCGTCAAACGGATCGAAGACGTCCGGACCCTCCGGCAACTGCAGTTCCCTGAAGACGCAGGCCCTATGGCTCATCCCGTCCGTCCGGATGCCTATCAGGAAATCAACAATTTCTATACCGTTACCGTCTATGAAAAAGGCGCCGAGGTCGTCCGCATGTACCAGACCCTGCTGGGCCGTGACGGTTTCAAGAAAGGCATGGATCTCTATTTCAGACGTCATGACGGCAGCGCCGTCACATGCAGCGATTTTCTTGCCGCCATGGCTGATGCCAATGGACGCGACCTTTCCCAATTCGAACGCTGGTACAGCCAAGCCGGCACGCCCCGTGTCAAACTGGAAAGCCGCTATGACGAAAAAGGCCAGACACTCACCGTTTCCCTGTCCCAGTCCTGTCCGCCGACGCCCGGACAGACTGAAAAACAGCCTTTCCTGATCCCGTTCGCCATCGGTCTTCTGGACAGCAAGGGCAACGATATGCCGTTGCGACTGAAAAAAGGCAAGGATTCTGGAACCACCTGCGTTCTCGAACTGACAGAAGAAAGCCAGACATTCACTTTCGTCGATATCGCGGAAAAACCGGTCATCTCCGCCTTGCGCAACTTTTCCGCTCCCGTCATTCTGGAATACGAACAGTCCGATGAAGAACTGCTGCACCTGCTTTCCCACGACAGCGATCACTTCAACCGCTGGGAAGCCGGCCAGCGTCTCGCCGCACGCCGTCTCGTCAACCTGACGAAAGCAGTCCAAACCGACCGTCCCCTGACACTGGATACGGCATTTGTCGATGCATTCAGGGCCGTCCTGTCCGACACATCGCTTGACCCCGCATTGAAAGAATTGGCCCTGACCCTGCCAAGCGAAATGATGGTGGCCGAAAGGCTGGATGAAATCGATCCGCAGGCCATTCATCGTGCCCACCAGTTCATGCGCAAGGCACTGGCGGAAAAACTGGAAAAGGAATGGCGCGACGCATGGGATCACAACAGGACAGAAGGAGCGTACCGCCCAGTCCCTGCAGACGCCGGAAAACGCGCCCTGAAAAATCTGGCGCTGTCCTATCTGCTCACGCTGGACAAGCCCGACTATTGCCGAATGGCCATCGAACAATACAAACAGGCAGACAACATGACCGACCGTCTGGCAGCCCTGACGTCGCTGGTTCATTCCGGCTGTACGGAAAAACAGCCCGAAGCCAAAGCACTGCTGGATGATTTTTACCGGGAATTCGAAAACGAGGCACTTGTCATCGACAAATGGTTCTCGTTGCAGGCCACTTCTCCCCATGCCGATATCGGAACCATCAGGACACTGATGAAACATCCTGCTTTCACGATCAAAAACCCCAACCGGGCACGCAGCCTCATCTTTGGATTTTTCCACAACAATATGGCACAATTCCATATAGCTGACGGAAGCGGTTACGAACTCTGGAGCAAAAACCTGATCGAACTGGACCGGATCAATCCACAGGTTGCTGCACGACTGGCAAGATGCATGGATCTGTGGAAACGATACATTCCGTCTTTGCGCAAACCGGCAGAACAGGCCTTGCGATACGTTTCGGAACAGCCCCTGTCCCGGGGTACACGCGAAATCATCGAGAAAACCCTGTCTGCCTGACATCACACCGAAAAAAGAAGAAAGGCATCATGAGACCAAAACGCATCAGCCTGACGCAACACCTGATCGAGGAAAACCGGCGATATGGCACCGTTCCGGAAGAATTGCGCCTGCTTCTGGAAGTTGTCTGCCGTGCCTGCAAGACGATCAGCTATTCCGTGGGCAAGGGAACGCTCGGAAACATCTTGGGCAGCAACGAAACGGAAAACATACAGGGAGAAGTCCAGAAAAAACTGGATGTGCTTTCCAATGAAATCCTTCTGGAATCCAATGAATGGGGCGGCTATCTGGCCGCCGTCGCTTCCGAGGAAATGGAAACGATCCATCCCATCTCGAAAACCTATCCGCACGGCAACTACCTGCTGCTCTTCGATCCGCTGGACGGATCGAGCAATATTGACGTCAACGTTTCCATCGGCACCATTTTCTCGGTGCTTGCCATGCCCGAAGGCAAAACGGACGCCACCGAAGCCGATTTCCTGCAACCCGGCCGCCAACAGATCGCGGCCGGCTATGCCCTCTATGGCCCCCAAACCCTTCTGGTACTGACCACAGGCCGAGGCACCAACGGATTCACGCTGGACCGTGAAATGGGCTCGTGGGTTCTCACCCATCCCAACATGAAAATCCCGGAAGCGACCAGCGAATATGCTATCAACGCCTCGAACCAGCGGCGCTGGTTCCCGCCGGTCAAACGCTACTTCGACGAAATGCAGGCAGGAAAAGAAGGACCGCTCGGCAGGGATTTCAATATGCGCTGGGTCGCTTCCATGGTGACCGACATGCACCGTATCCTGACACGTGGCGGCATCTTCATGTATCCTGCCGACGAACGCAACATCGAAGCAGGCGGTCGCATCCGTCTTTTGTACGAAGCCAATCCGATGGCCATGATCGTCGAACAAGCCGGCGGCGCAGCGACCAACGGCCTAATTCCGATGCTCGACGTCGTTCCCGAAAAACTGCACCAGCGCGTTCCTGTCTTCATGGGATCGAAAAACGAAGTCGAACGCATCACCCGTTATCACAAGGAAATCCGCTGATTTTTCACCAGCCGCTGCAACGGATGCCGTTGCAGCGATCCTGCACTATTTATCAGCCGTGCCGTAAAACCCCGTTCTTTAGGGTAGTGATATAAGGCACGGA
>CAZRQR010000112.1:0-3992 GCA_964602435.1 uncultured Oxalobacter sp. | reverse complement strand
GTTGTTCGCAAAAGCGGGCTATTCCAAGGATACGGAACTGATCCATTATCTGGAAGGTATTCGGGCCGAACCGTTCTATGAGGAAATGCCGCTGCATTACGACCTGTTTGACCGGACTGAATTTTTGTGCCGGTCGCTGTCTCTTTATGATTTGCCGAACGATTTGAAGGTACCGTCAGATAAGCTTTTCATCATCGGTAGCGGACCGTCTATCCGAAAACAGGCAATCGACAAGCTGGCGAACAAAAATACTATATTGCTCAACGGTGCGGTGACATTGATAAAGGATGCTGGTCTGCATCCTTTATGTGTTTTGGTCGTGGACGAACTCTTTTGCAGGAAACGGCTTGATTTACTGGCCAGCGTGCCCGACGGGACCAACATGGTTCTGACCTTTCCGGCTATCAAGGAAATCGCGTTCGAGCGGCCGGATATCATCCAGAGAAACAGGATTTTCCTCTTGCACGAAAAGAATCAGGATTTTCATGGAAAACTGGGTATCGATACGTATAACCTTTCGCAATTCGACAAGCCGACACATGGCGTATTCCGTGCCGGTACCGTCATGAGTGCGGGTATCCAGCTGGCCGCTTTCATGAAGGTACCGAACGTCTATCTGCTGGGACTAGATATCGGCAATGCGGAAACCGAACCGCGTTTCTATGAAACCGGACAGGACAAGATACGGACAGGACTTTTAAGAGACTATGACGAGCTGATTTTGCCTTTCATGAAATTGGCAGCCGCATGGTATGAACAGCATGAATACAGGATTTTCAACTGCTCTCCAGTAACTAAATTACCTTATTCCGTGATTCCCTATCATAACTTCGATCTGATTAGATGATAAAGTGGCAATGTGATGAGCGCGTCAGACGATACATGGCGTGTGTAAAAGACCACAAAAGAAACGATAGAGAGGAATCCCATGAAAGGCATCATTCTGGCGGGTGGCAGTGGCTCCCGTCTGTATCCACTGACGCAGGTCATGTCGAAGCAGCTGTTGCCTGTGTATGACAAGCCGATGATCTATTATCCGCTGTCCACGCTGATGTTGTTCGATATCCGGGATATCCTCATCATTTCCACACCGCAGGATACGCCGAATATCGAAAAGCTGTTCGGGGATGGCGCAAAATTCGGTTTGCGTATCCAGTATGCCGTTCAGCCGGAGCCGAAGGGAATCGCGCAGGCATTCACCATCGGTGCGGATTTTATCGGCAACGACGATGTCTGTCTGATTCTTGGCGACAATATCTTCCGGATGCTGGAGGCGTTGCCGGAATTCAGGAAAGAAGTCAATCGCAACCGCGGAACCAGGGCGACCATATTCGCCTATCATGTTCCTGATCCGGAACGTTTCGGGGTGGTGGAATTCGACAGGAATTTCAAGGCGATTTCCATAGAGGAAAAACCCAAAAAACCCAAATCCAATTATGCTTCGGTTGGTCTGTACTTTTACCCGGGCGATGTGGTGGAAAAGGCGCGTCAGCTGGTGCCATCCGCACGGGGCGAGCTGGAAATCACCGACCTGAACAATATGTACCTGAAAGAAGGGCGTATGAGCGTGGTTCCCATGCGCCGTGGCAATGTCTGGCTGGATGCAGGAACGCCGGTATCCTTGCTGGAAGCATCGACCTTTATCGGGTTGATCGAGCAGCGTCAGGGACTGAAAATCGCCTGTGTCGAGGAAATCGCCTATCGCATGGGGTATATTGATGATGAACAGATGATGCGTCTCATCGAAGCGATGAAAGATGGATCAAGCTACAAGGAATATCTGAAGAAAGTTTACAGGGAACGTCATGAACCTTATTGAAACAGCGCTGGATGGCGTCTATATCATCGAGCCGACAATATTTAGGGATGCTCGTGGCTATTTTTATGAAAGTTACAACCGCAATGCATTTGAGAAAGCAGGGCTTCACTACACATTTGTGCAGGATAATCAGTCCATGTCGTCTTATGGCACGATTCGCGGCATCCATTTCCAGAAAGGCGATTTTGCACAGGCCAAACTGGTCAGTGCATTGCAAGGCACGATTCTGGATGTCGTCGTCGATTTGCGTGCAGGTTCACCGACATATGGCCAGCATGTTGCGGTTGAGCTATCCGAAGACAATCACTGTCAGTTGTTGATACCTCGCGGGTTCGGTCATGGCTTCAGTGTATTGAGCGAAACAGCGGTTTTTTCCTACAAATGCGACAATTTCTATGCGCCGGCTCATGAGGGCAGTGTGCGGTTCGATGATCCGGAACTGGCGATCGACTGGCGTATCGATATGAAAAAAGCGCTCCTTTCCGACAAGGACAGACAGGCGCCGGATTTCAGGATATATAGCCAGTCTCCGGCGTTTCATTATTTTGCAACAGGGAAAACATGATGTGGCTGGTGACAGGTGTTGAGGGTCAGCTCGGAACGGAGCTGAAACGTTTGCTGGGTGACGATGCCGTTTATGTCGATCGTGCGGAACTCGATATATCCGACGAAAACGCGGTAAAACGGTTTTTCGAGACCCGTTCATTCAGGGGCGTCATCAATTGCGCCGCCTATACCGCCGTGGACAAGGCGGAAGACGAACCGGAAGCGGCTGAACTGACCAACCATTTCGGTGCGAAATGGCTGGCGAAGTATGGAAAATACATTATCCACATCTCGACCGATTATGTCTTCGATGGCGTTCATCATATGCCGTACGTCGAAGACGATGTGACGAATCCGGTTTCCGTATATGGCAAAACCAAGCTGGCAGGCGAACAGGCGGTCATGACGCATGCCGATACTGCCGTTATCATCAGGACGGCATGGGTTTACTGTGCCCATGGCAACAATTTCGTCAAAACGATGTTGCGGCTCGGCAAGGAACGCCAGAGCCTGAATGTCGTATGCGACCAGATCGGGGCGCCGACCTATGCGGGTGATCTGGCGGCTGCGATCGTGGCGATATTGCCGCAAATACGGTCAGGGCAAAAAGCAGTCTATCATTATACGAATGAGGGCGTTTGTTCGTGGTATGACTTTGCGGTCGCCATCATGGAAATAGCGGGATTGCCGTGCGAAGTGAATCCGATAGGCAGCGACGGTTATCCGACGAAGGCCAAACGGCCTTATTACAGTGTATTGAGCAAGGCAAAAATCAGACAGGATTTCAATGTGAAGATCCGGCACTGGCGCGAAGCGCTGGCAGATGTCTTGAAACAAATGGGAGGGAGCAAATGAGATCCATTCTGGTGACCGGAGGCGCAGGCTTTATCGGCTCCAACTTCATACCGTATTTTGCGGAGAAATATCCGGAGTGCCACATCATCAATCTGGACAAGCTAACCTACGCAGGAAACCTTGAAAACCTGACGGAATGCGAAAGCATGGTGAACTATACGTTCGTCAAGGGAGATATCAGCGACGAAGCACTGGTACAGTCACTATTCAGACAACACGATATCCGTGGCGTCATCCACTTCGCGGCCGAAAGCCATGTCGACAACTCCATCAAGGGACCGAAAGCCTTTATGGAAACGAATGTGATGGGAACCTTCAACCTCATCGAAAACGCACACCGGTACTGGATGATAGCGCCAGGACAATACCGCGCAGGATATGAAGGTTGCCGCTTTCACCACATCTCCACAGACGAAGTCTATGGAACACTGGGAGAAACCGGATACTTCACCGAAACGACCCCCTATGCACCGAACAGCCCGTACTCAGCCAGCAAAGCCGGCTCCGACTTCATCATCCGAGCATACCACCACACCTACGGCATGAACGTCACCACATCGAACTGTTCAAACAACTATGGCCCGAAACAGCATGACGAAAAACTGATACCAACCATCATCCGCAAATGCCTTGCGGAAGAACCGATACCCATCTATGGCAACGGCCAGAACGTACGGGATTGGCTTTATGTACTGGACCACTGCAAGGCAATCGACCTGATATACCACAGAGGGAAATCAGGAGAAACCTACAACATCGGTGGACACAACGA
>CAZRQR010000111.1:0-4126 GCA_964602435.1 uncultured Oxalobacter sp. | reverse complement strand
GACAATCGTCGCATGTCCGGAACAAAACGCTTCACGGGGCATGGTGCTGCGGAATGCAGGCAGCAAGCGATATAACACAGAATCGTGAAAGGAATGCAGCAATAAATGGCGATACGCTGTTCGGGGTCGAAACCAGAATCACGAAAACCGTATCGGTCGCAACCACACTGGAAGCCAGTGCCAGCAGGCCACCGATCATGCTGAATGTCAGGGCATTGACGGGGATCCCTTTCCTGTTCAGATTCGCGAGCTAGGCAGGCACCATGCCTTCGTTCCCTAGAGATCAGTCCATGCGGCCGGAAGCGAAAAGTCAGGTATTGGCCGATGACAGAATCGCTGTAATGATGACGAAATTGAAAATATCCGCCGTATAGGGAATCCCCATTTCCTCGAAAACGGTGATGAAAGGACTTTTTGAAATGGTGGCTGTTTCTGGCGATACCAGAAGCGCCACGATCAACACTGTGCCGGCAAAGAAAACCACGAGACGCAGCAGCGACGCTTTCACGGCTACCGGAATCACTTTTTCGGGATTGTTCGTTTCGCCGGCGGCCACGCCGATCAGTTCCGTACCCGAATAGGCGAAACAGACCGTGACCATTGTGAACGGAAGCGGTGTCATGCCATGCGCAACAGACCGTTTTTGCCTGACAGATAGGCTAGGTCGGGCGAACCGTTCGCACTGAAAGGAATGATATCGAAAAAGGCACATGCGCCCAGAACGATGAAAATCTGGATGGTCACGACCTTGACAAGTGAAAGATAAAATTCACTTTCCGCAAAAAAACGTGTGTCGATCACATTCAGAAAATAAATCACTGTCCCGAAAACCAGACACCAGATCCATACGGGGGCCTGCGGAAACCAGTATTGCATGGCGAAACATGCGGCGGTGAATGCCGTGCCGAGTGTGACTGTCCAGTTCAGCCAGTAAAGACAGGCGATGGCATAGCCGCTTGCCGGTGATATATAGCGCGAGGCGTAAACATGGAACGATCCCGGATCGGGATGCATGACGGAAAGCTCGCCAAGACTCAGCATGATCAGATAAACCATGAAAGCACCGATCAGATAGGCCGGTACCGTGCCGAATGCACCGATATTTACGATGACATGCCCCGTTCCGAAAAAGAGCCCGCTGCCCAGCACTCCGTCCAGACTCAACGTAGGCACCGGGAAATTCTGCCGGATCCGGAAAAATTCCCCCTGCTTTTTGGCGGGTATCGTGCCAGCATGACCGTCCGGCTGCAAGCGGGCCTGTGACGTATCGTTGCCGGCCGTGTTTTCGTACGACGGTTCTCATGGCGGCTCCGCAAGGGATGTGTCGCCCGAAAAGGTCATTGCACGACCCGTTGTTTCCGGTTTGCACGGAGCCTTCTGTTTTCAGGCAGGTCATGTGTGTCCCGTTTGAGCATCTTTTTTGTTTTTTGCGTAAAAAAGACTTGAAAACCGGCGAACAGGACTTATCTTTATTTTATAAAAATGATTTCAGTGTAAATGTGAAATCTGGTGCTGGCGCTGTATGTTTTGTGTGTTGTGGAAAACAGCAGGTCCGGATGGACGGAAAAAGAAAACCGGGGCGGTATTCAGGTTTTAGTAATTGATACAACAGGAGGAATGAATCATGTTACCCAGTGTTTTTGGTGAAAAACTGTTTGACGATATGTTTAACGATGCCTTCACTCTGGTTCCGGCATTTGCGAAGAACGCTTCCATCGGCTCCGGTATGAAGAACCTGATGAAAACCGATGTCCGCGAACTGGAAAATACCTATGAACTCGATATCGATCTGCCGGGCTTCAAGAAAGAAGAAGTCAGGATCGAGCTGGACAAGGGCTATCTGACCATCAGCGCTTCCAGAACAGTTGACAACGATGAAAAAGACAAAAAAGGTCAGTACATCCGGCGCGAAAGATATTCCGGCGAATGCAGCCGGAGTTTCTACATCGGCGAAAATGTCGAACCAAAAGATGTCACGGCAAAATTCGAAAATGGCATTCTGCAAATCGCTTTCCCGAAAGCTCCGCAGCCGAAACAGCCTGAAAACAAACTTATCTCGATTGCATAAGTCATGTATTCAACGGGAAAAGCCGGATCGTTCCGGCTTTTTTCATGCCGTTTTGCCGGCGTTTCCCGGTCAGCAGCTTGCATTGGCATGGCCGGATGCTCTCATGTACCGTCATCCGCAGGGAAACGGCAGAACCACTGGCATGACGGCCAACGGGAAGGGCGGTAGAGACCGGTTCATACTTTCATGGCAAAAAAGGCTTTCCGTTCGCCCGGATCGGACAGGCCGATCATGGTCATATGGTGCGGCAGCAGAGCGGAATGCGGGGTGAAAAGCCGGAAATGGCTACGTACGGTCGAAAG
This sequence comes from uncultured Oxalobacter sp., assembly GCA_964602435.1. Lineage (GTDB taxonomy): Bacteria > Pseudomonadota > Gammaproteobacteria > Burkholderiales > Burkholderiaceae_D > Oxalobacter. The sequence goes on along the minus strand of CAZRQR010000111.1, from coordinate 1,756 downwards.
TTCCACCACCAGACCGGCCATATCTAGCGTTTCGCACGCCTCGAAAACCGCCTGTCCGGGATGGGGCAGTGCATCTTCTCCCTTTTTTTGCCATGTCGGCTGGAAATAATGGATCAGTCCGGCTTCCGCCAGACAGATCTTTCCGTATTCCGACAGCGGATGTTCATGTATCGAACGGAAACGGGCTTCTCCGGTTTCCTTCTCCCTGTTCTGCGAAAGACGATCAGGCAATGTGACCAGCTCGTAAGGCAGATATTCAAAGGCATACACGATGACGTCGTCATCCGGCAATGCCTGCTGCATCGTTTCCAGAAAACGCTGCAAGGGTTTGTCGCGGCAAATGCGCCCGAAAACCGGAATGTTTTCCTCACTGAAGACATTGCCTATATGCAGCACTTCCAGATCGTTGACGGAACGGTCTTTTTGCAGAATGTCTGGATGCTGGCTCAGTCCCATCGCGCTCAGCCGGCGAATGCACTGGCCGTCCGCGTCCAGCGTGTGTATTTCATGATGTGACGATGTCAGCACGACCGTCGCCTCATCTTCCCGGAGAGGTAGGCTGAAGGCGAAGGGAAAGGATTTCGCCACCCCCTTCATCTTGCAGATCAGATCGCCGCTGACCTGATTGCCGGACCATGAAAACGTACCGGGATCGAAAGAAAAGGCGGGGCGCTTGCAAAGCAGGTAAATATGGGATCTGGACAAAACGCGGTTCATCTTTTCCCCGAAATCCATGCCCGGCTTGATTTCCCTGACAGGTAACGCCATCGCGCCCCAGGAACGCAAGTGCACGGAAAAACCGGATAGCGGCTTGCCGGTTGAGGTGTTCATATCGACATCTCCATCTGATCGGTTATACAACGGTAACGATAACAGATAATGCGTTCCTTGCCATCGGCCTCGGCAAAGGGCGGATGCGGGAAAAAATGTTTTCATCCATTCTCCAGTTTGCCGTAAAGGGCCGATACCGGTTCCGGTTGTGCCGGATTCACTTGTAACGATCTGCCGGAATGCCGGCCGGTACGTATGGCAAATATACCTTGTCCAGTTCAGGGCAGTCTTTTCAGTATCGATTTCAGCCAGCCCGTTCTTTCTTCCGGTTCGTCGTTTTCCGGTGTGGAATGTCTCAGATCGTAAACGGATTGCCAGATATCCATATATGGCCGGACATCCGTTTCATAAGAAGCAATGGCGTGATTCGACATGAAACTCCTGTTGTTGATTTCCATTTCACCCTTTCCATGATGCCACTGAAGGGCATGGAGGTTTTAGACATGCGGTGTGAACTTGCAGGACAAAGGCATGCCATCGACCATGATGATGCCATCGGACGGAATGATGGTAACGTGTTCTTTCATAAGGATTTTCCTTACAGTTTTATATGTTGCAATATCCGGAAGCGGAACAGATGCCCGTATAAAAAATCCGATTTGAAACGATACAGAACAGAAATGGACAGATGCGATATCACGGTGGCGGAAAAAGGACTGGCGGGACGGGATATTGGTGTCGCGACGAAAGCAGGAACCTTCGGCGGATGATCACGGAAAGAAATCGTGCAGCGAATGACAGAGGAGAATGCAATGATCGTTTTGATTACAGGTGCGTCACATACAGGCAAGACACTATTGGCACAGAAACTTCTCGAGAAATACAAGTATCCCTATCTGTCTCTCGACCTTTTGAAGATGGGATTGATCCGGAGCAAAAACTTGGAACTGACTCCTGAAGATGACAAAGAGCTGGAAATCCTTTG
>CAZRQR010000110.1:0-4176 GCA_964602435.1 uncultured Oxalobacter sp. | reverse complement strand
AGACGCAATCCGGATTCCGATGCGTAACATGTGGATTTGAGGAAAACGCCGATGTGGTCGGCGCGATAAACATACCAAGGGCGGGACACGCCCGGCTGGCCTGTGAAGTGAGCGATGCAGTCAGGTCGCCAGCAGCAGGAACCCACCGAAGAGATCGGGGCACTTGTGCGCTGACTCAGTAGAATCTCGCGCCTTCAGGCGGGGGAGGATGTCAATCTCATATCTGTCCTGAAAACCCAAAAGCCGACCATCATGGCAACAGTTGCTTCTTCAACCGGAAAATTTCCCAACATTTCCTATTTTCACAATCTGATCGATTCATTTTCATAACGTGCAAGACTTTGCACTTTTTCGACAGGCGCCCCATCCATTGAGCTGATCGTCACCCCGAGATCATGTATCAGCCCGTCATGCACGCCATATGTCCAGCCATGCACCGTCAATGGCTACCCTCGATTCCAGACATCCTGAACGATCGTCGTCTGACAACATTCGCAACCGACTCGATGACCTTCAGCTCACACAGACGATCATATTTCACCCTCGGCGAAAGCGTATCTCCGAGATACTTTTCATGTTTTCGATGGACATCCTGAATACGAAGCTGCCAGTTATCCGCCAGACCGACCCGTCGCTTCATCATGGCGACATGAACGCCCAAACAGTCATAATGTCCAGTAATCATAATAAACGAACCCTGATGACATCCACGGCAAACTGCATGACCGCCAGACAACTCTGATCCGCATATGAAACGATGTTGGCGACATTTCTGTGTACAAAGATATCACCTGGCAACGTCACCATACCAAAGCTTTCCGGATATCTTTCACCCATTTTTTGGCAGGCAATCCGAATTTTTCCTTGACTATCTCCGCCTGTATCTTCAATTCCTCATCACCCGGTTCCGGACACTTTCTGAAAGCCAATGCAATCACATTACCTTCGGCTGTCGGCGACAAACAGACCACCTCATCAAAAACGCCACGTATGGCGGACAGATTTCTCTCAAAACTGTGATGATCTCCAAACAGATTGACTGTCATCATTCCATCGGAAACAAGGCACTGTCTGCACGCTGCATAAAACTCGGGAGTATCCAGAACCGGCCCCCGCGCTGTTGCATCATACAGATCACAATGCATGATATCAAATACACCGAAGTTGTTTTTGTCATTCACGAAATCCATTGCATTCATTTCAAGAATCCGCAGATGCTCATCTTCTTCTGGTAACGCAAACATCGATTTGCACACCGAAATGACGTCAGGATTCAATTCGACTGCAACAGTAACCGCTTCAGGAAACTGGTGATAACAGAATTTGGTAAGCGAACCGGCACCCAACCCCAATTGACAGATAGCGCGAGGATTTTTGTTGAAAAGCAACCATGACATCATTTTCCGGCTGTATTCAAGTTCGAGCCAGTTTGGTTTTCCAAGCCGCATGGCACCCTGTATCCATTCCGTTCCGAAGTGAAGAAAACGTACCCCCCTCTGTTCGGAGAGAGTGACAGGAGCATATTTGATTTTGCGTTTTTTCGTTTTCCCTGAAGTTTCTGCAGGTACACGAAGAGACTCATCCCGTTCAATGGATTTTCTTTTCAGAAGCATGGTCGGGTTATCACCGGACATTTAAAAATGTCCTGATTATCCCGGTTCGGCTGCAAAAAAGCCAGTACTATTTCATGCACCACATTCCTTGCCCATCTTGCGCAATATCGCATATTGCCAGACCCGCATTATCCGCGCAAAAACGCATTCTGACCGGAAATCCGGAAAACAGGTTCAACAAAACAAAAAACGCTCCCCAAGACAAATATCCTGAGGAGCGTTTTGAACACTCGGAAAGTCGGTCTGGAAACCGGCTTTCAAAGCTGGACTAATTATTTCTGGCCAACTTTACTTACGATGTTCAGGTTCTTGATACGGCCGGATTCAACACCAGCATCCGGATCAATCATGGCATTGATCAGGCACGGTTTCTTGGAAGCAACAGCTTCTTCCAAAGCAGCCTTCAGTTCTTCCGGAGTATTGACCAGATAGCCTTTACCGCCGAAAGCTTCCATCATCTGGTCATAACGACCACGAACCAGACGGGTACAGGCGACCAGACCATTGCCCGGATCTTCTTCGTTACCCTTATAGATACCACCGTTGTTCATGATGATGATGGTAACTGGCAGGTTGTAACGGCAGATGGTTTCAATTTCCATACCGGAGAAGCCGAATGCGGAGTCACCTTCAACAGCGATAACCGGATCGCCGGTTACGGATGCGGCAGCAACGCAGTAGCCCATACCAATACCCATAACACCCCAAGTACCGGAGTCCAGACGACGACGCGGTTCGAGCATGTCGACGATCATACGGGTGTTATCCAGAGCATTTGCACCTTCGTTAACCAAGTTGATGCTCGGGTTCTTCAGCATGAATTCTTTCAGAACACCCAAGGAGTTGGAATAGTTCATACCGGTCGGAGCGGCTGGAGCAGCCATCTTGGCAGCCAGTTTGCCCTTGTTGGTATCAACTTTTTCTTTCAGAGCGCCCACCCATTCAGCCGGAGCTTTCGGTGCACCTTTCAGAGCTTCCGTCAACAGGGACAGACAGGACTTGACGTCACCAACAACCGGAGCGGCGATTGGCTGGTTAGAATCCATTTCATCAGCCTGAATATCAATCTGAACGAATTTCTTCAGTTCATTGCCCCAAGTCTTGCCTTTACCGTGCTGCATCAGCCAGTTCAGACGCGCGCCAACCAAGACACATACGTCACACTGTGCCAGTGCAAAAGCACGGGTAGCAGCAGCGGACTGCGGATGTGTATCAGGCATCAGACCTTTGGCCATACCCATCGGCAGGAAAGGAATACCGGTCTGTTCGATAAATGCCTTGACTTCTGCTTCGGCCTTGGCCATTGCAGCGCCTTTACCCAACATGATAACCGGACGTTTTGCGTTCTTGATAACTTCAGCAGCGCGAGCGATTGCATCAGCAGCAGGAATCTGTGCTGGGGCGACATCAATCGGCTTGAACATCAGCTGTTTGGCTTCTTCGACAGTCAAGGTCTGGCCGAACAGTCTGGCTGGCAGGTCAACGTAAACACCACCCGGACGACCGGAAACTGCGGTACGGATAGCACGTGCAATACCGATTGGAATGTCCTTGATGCTGTTGATACGGTAAGAAGCCTTGCAATGCGGACGAGCGATGTTCAGCTGGTCCATTTCTTCGTAATCGCCCTGCATCAAGTCAACGATTTCACGTTCACTGGAACCGCTCATCAGAATCATTGGGAAGCAGTTGGTGGTTGCGTGTGCCAACGCTGTCAAACCATTCAAAAAGCCAGGAGCAGAAACGGTCAAGCATACACCTGGCTTATCGCCCTGGATGTAGCCAGCAATAGATGCAGCGTAGCCAGCGTGCTGTTCGTGGCGGAAGCTGTAGAACTTCTGACCATCCTGTTCCCACAGACGGGCCAGGTTGGTGATAGGAATACCAACAACACCGTACATGGTGTCGATGCCATTCATTTTCAGTGTGTCCTTCAGCACATGAAAGCCATCAGTCAACTCTACATTATCTTCGTTACTCATGAGTAATACCTTTCTTTCGGTTGGTTTTGATAAACGTTGTTCAACGTCAATACCGAGTATGACGCATTCCACCAGAAAAGGCCGTTGACCTAGGTCAATTTGCCATTACTGACACATAACAATTTGAGAACATTGACCCAAGTCAACTTTTGCAAATTGACCTAGGTCAATTTGACTGACTGCGCTGCCGCCAGTCGAACTATCTTTGCAATTTATTGTTTTTATTGATTTTTAAACAATGAATTCTTTTTGATCTTTTTGATATACATAAATATGTACGTAAAAGATTTTGCTACCCCAAAGTTGCCTCATCGAATTTCCGGTTTTGCCCTGTTCTCTCCGAGTACCAAAATTCTGGCACTCGGTAACTCATCCCGAAAAACCATCTGCGCAAAATTGGGCAGTCGATGTATTTTCTTGCGCTTCCCCCTTGCTTCGACCAGAAACAGACCGCCTCACGGAACCGGCAAAACAAAACCCGGATACCCGTTTCCCTGTTTTCCACCTGTTTGTGAAACATGGCAAGCTGGCAGAACCGCTGTTCCCTCCCTGTTCGATTGGATCAGTATTGCAGTAGCAAC
>CAZRQR010000109.1:0-4422 GCA_964602435.1 uncultured Oxalobacter sp. | reverse complement strand
AGAAAGCCTGATGCCGCGCAAGTGGCGTCAGGCTTTGTTGTATGTCATGGAAGGAATGGCCGGGACAGCGGGGCTGTCTTTCCCGTTGAATTTCCGGTATCGGACGATATATAAGATAACAGTATGTTTTATACGATTGGGCAGGCGAACGATGAGCAAGGCTTTTACAAAAGAAACGGATAACGATGACGGGCTGGATACCGGTATGCTGGTACTTCCGGCCGGATTCAAGAATTACATTACTCCAGCCGGTCTGAAAAAGCTGAGGGACGAGCTGCTGGAACTGATCGACCGTGAAAGACCGCAAGTTGTCCAGACCGTTTCATGGGCGGCATCCAATGGCGACCGTTCTGAAAACGGGGATTACATTTACGGCAAGCGCCGGCTTCGCGAAATCGACCGCCGTATCCGTTTTCTGGTCAAGCGGATCGAGGCGGCGGAGGAATTCGATCCCAGTATCCACTATGGCAATGACCAGATATTCTTCGGTGCGACGGTAACCTATGAGCGGGAAAACGGTGAGGAAAATACCGTAACCATCGTCGGCATTGACGAGTTTGATCCGTTGCAGGGGAAAATCAGCTGGATATCACCGATGGCGAAAACACTCATCAAGGCGCGGGAAGGCGATACGGTGACCTTGCGCACGCCCAATGGTGTCGAGGAACTGGTCATTCTGGAAGTCAGCTATCCGAAACCGGAATAGGGACCGGGAGTTTTTCTGCCATGCGTGATATCCGGCATGGCTAGGTTTTATCTTTGCCGCGTTCATCCGTATACTGGATGAATATTTTTCCATTTTTACGGTTCCCGATATGACAGTCGTTCCGAAAAACATTTTTTCCTATGTTTCACGCAAGGTGAAGCGGGCCGGTGCCGCGCCTTTTCTGCCGATGTCGAGAAAGGAAATGGATGCTCTCGGCTGGGATGCCTGCGATATCGTCATCGTCTCAGGGGATGCCTATATCGATCATCCGAGTTTCGGTGCGGCCATTATCGGACGGGTTCTGGAAGCTCAGGGATTCAAAGTCGGTATCATCGCGCAGCCGGACTGGAAATCGGTAGATGATTTCCGGGCACTGGGACGGCCGAGGCTGTATTTCGGCGTGACGTCGGGCAATATGGATTCGATGGTCAACCGCTATACGGCGGAGCGGAAAATCCGGTCGGACGATGCCTATACGCCGGGGGGTGTCGCTGGAAAACGGCCCGACCGTGCCTTGCTGGTGTATGCGCAGAGGGCGAAGGAGGCCTATCCGGGCATTCCGGTGGTGATCGGCTCCATCGAAGCCAGTCTTCGCCGTGTCGCCCATTACGATTACTGGTCCGACAAGGTCAGACGTTCGGTTTTGCCCGATTCCAAGGCGGATATTCTGGTTTACGGCAATGCGGAAAGGGCTATTGTCGAGTTGTCTCACCGTCTGGCAGCCGGCGAGAGAATCGAATTGATCCGCGATTTGCGTGGAACGGCTTTCATGGTACCGAAAGGCTGGAAACCGGCAGAGGAATGGATCGAAGTGGATTCTTCCCGGCTGGATACACCGGGGCCGGTCAAAAAACATCCCAATCCCTATTATCCGGAACGGGAACCGTGTCAGGCCATGACCGGCCGGCAAAAGGGCGATACGGCAAAGGCTGTCAGGGAAAACCGGATCAGCGTGCGTCTGGAGGTGAACGGCCGGTCCGTGGTCCGGCTGCCGTCATTCGAACAGGTCAAGGACGATTCCGTACTCTACGCACATGCATCGCGTGTCATGCATCTGGAATCGAATCCCGGCAATGCCCGTGCTTTGGTACAGGCGCATGGCGACCGGGATGTCTGGCTGAATCCTCCTCCCTTGCCACTGACGATGGAGGAGATGGACGGGGTTTACGGGCTGCCCTATGCACGGGCACCACACCCCGCTTACAAGGGAGAACGAATTCCGGCATGGGAAATGATCCGTTTTTCCGTCAATATCATGCGGGGCTGTTTCGGCGGGTGCACGTTCTGTTCGATTACCGAGCATGAAGGCAGGATTATCCAGAGTCGTTCCGAACCGTCCATCCTGCGGGAAATCGAGGAAATCCGCGACCATGTGGAGGGTTTTACCGGAGTCATTTCCGATCTGGGAGGGCCATCGGCCAACATGTACCGTCTGGGATGCAAAAACGAAAAGGCGCAGCAGGTTTGCCGCCGGCTTTCCTGTGTTTATCCTGACATCTGCAGGAATCTCGATACCGATCACAGCAAACTGATTTCGCTTTACAGGAAAGCGAGAGCGTTGCCGGGTATCCGGAAGATCCTGATCGGTTCGGGTGTGCGCTACGATCTAGCCGTCAGGTCGCCCGAATATATTCGTGAACTGGTGACGCACCATGTCGGCGGTTTGCTGAAAATCGCGCCGGAACATACCGAACCGAATGTGTTGTCAAAAATGATGAAACCGGGTATCGGAACGTATGACGCGTTCAAGAAACTGTTCGACCGTTATTCGAAAGAAGCGGGCAAGGAACAGTATCTTGTGCCGTATTTCATCGCGGCGCATCCCGGGGCAACGGACGAGGACATGCTGAATCTGGCCTTGTGGCTCAAGAAAAACCGTTTCCGTCCGGATCAGGTCCAGACGTTCATGCCGACGCCGATGGCAATTGCCTCGACAATGTACCATACCGGAAAAAATCCTCTGGAGCCGGTATCTCCTGATTCCGAAAGAGTGGAAACGGCAAAAAAGGGACAGGTGCGACGATTGCACAAGGCTTTTCTGCGCTATCACGATCCGGAGAACTGGCAGCTCCTGAGAGAGTGGCTCAGGCGAAATGGTCGCTCCGATCTGATCGGAAATGGCCCGGATCAGCTTGTTCCGGCATGGAAATCCGCGCCGGTTGCCATGAAAAGGCGTTTTGCCGGCCCGTCCTCACAGAAACCGGTGCAATCGAAACATTCGGAACAGGTCAAGAACCGGTCGGCCGGACTGCCTCTCCGATCGCAGCAAGTGAAGGCCGGAAAAGGGCCGTTCGCCGGAGCCAGCCGTCACCGGAAAGGAGTTTCTATCCGCTCCGGCCGCCAGAAGCCATGATAATCTTTGCCGAGCCGGATGGCCTGATCTGTTTTTTCACAATATTTTCATGACAGGGAAAAAGAATATTTCACTGATGGCACTGTCACTGCTGAGTTTTTTGATGGCAGATGTCAGGGATGGACTGGGTCCTTTTCTCGGAGTGTATCTTCAGGGAAAAAACTGGACTCCGGATGAAATCGGCTATGTCATGACGGCAGGCGAACTGGCGGGTATGTTGCTGACGACCCCGATGGGAGCGTTGGCAGACGGAACAAGGAAAAAACGGCTGATGCTGACGGTTGCCGCAGTTATGATCCTTTTGTCTGTCATGACCGTTTTCCATGTCCACTGTTTTCCCGTTGTCGCGGGGGCGCAGTCATCCAGGGAATCATGGCTGCGGCGATAGCGCCGCTGTTGAACAGTATCACACTGGGGCTTATCGGCCAGAAAGGACTGGCTCACCGGCTTGGACGGAACGAGGCATGGAATTATTTCGGCAATTTCTCGACGGCTGTTCTGGGTGGCCTGACGGGCTATTATTATGGTATTTTGGGCGTTTTCGGTGTCATGCTGGTCATGGGGCTGTGTTCGGTCGTTTTTGTTTTCATGATTGATCCCGGTCTGATCGATTACGATATCGCACGCGGACTAGAAAAGAAAAGGGACGCGGTTCCGGCTCCGGCCGGCAGTCTGCTCGCCGACAGCGCCGTCATGGTGACCGGGCTGATACTGTTCTTTTTTCATCTGGGAAACGCAGCGCTTCTGCCCTTGCTGGGACAGTCGGCAGTCGCTTCGTTCGGGGTTGATCCGGCTGTTTATACGGCAGCGACGGTTGTTGTGGCGCAGCTGACCATGATTCCGATGGCATTGCTGGCGGCGAAGCTGGCTGAAAAACGGGGGTATGGGCCGGTTTTCCTGTTTGCCCTTTTCGCCTTGCCTGCAAGAGGACTGATTGCCGGTTTCTGGCACGATCCCTGGAGCATTGTCCCTGTCCAGATTCTGGACGGAGTCGGTGCCGGGCTAGTCGGTGTGGTAGCACCTAGCATTGTGGCGAAAATCCTGTGTGGAACCGGTCATGTCAATATGGGTTTGGGGGTCGTCATGACCTTGCAGGGAATCGTGGCGGCCTTAAGCAGTACGGTGGGAGGGCTTTTTGCGCATCATGCCGGATATGGCGCCGCTTTTCTGGCGCTGACGGTATCGGCATGTTGTGCGCTGGCGCTGTTTCTGGCTGCCGGCAAATGGTTGCCACGATTCGGAAAAGAGCTGGCGACCTGATTCTGCCTTATCGCAACGTTTCATGAAAAACACCGGTTTCCTGACAGAAGGATACAGCGAGTTTTTCCCGAAATTTAGTAAAATGTCTCTTTTTACCGGCATT
>CAZRQR010000108.1:0-4489 GCA_964602435.1 uncultured Oxalobacter sp. | reverse complement strand
AACCTTGTTACGTTTTTCTTGCGATGAATCCGGCAGCAGCACAGGCTGTTTTGAAGCAGGCAAGAGAAATCCAGATGCAGGAATCGACATCCACCCAGCCCAGTCAGGCAAAAGGCCAATAAAACCAGGAAGGGCAAAAAGAAAGCTGTCAGAGAAATCGGAACTGTAACAGAGGAAACTTCCGTACAGTAACGGAAAATTGAAACTGCTGGCAGAAAATGAATCAGGACAAATCCGGTTTCAGCCACTAATGAAGGGACAAACGGGACTGGCAGTGCAAAAGAAAGGAATATGGCTTCAGCCTGGAAAAGACTGAAGCCATATTTTTTATCTGTTTTCACGCTGGATCAGATAAGTACACAACAGTGGAACGGGTCGACCTGTTGCACCTTTGGCGGGACCGCTTTTCCATGCCGTTCCCGCAATATCCAGATGTGCCCAAGTATATTTTTTTGTAAATCTTTCCAGAAAGCAGGCGGCAGTGACGCATCCTGCAGGCTGGCCTCCGATATTGGCCATATCTGCGAAATTCGATTTCAGTTGATCCTGATACGCATCTTCAACCGGCATGCGCCATACCGGATCATTGGAGCTTTTTGCCGCGGCAATCAGATCGTTGGCAAGTTTGTTGTGAGCGTCATCCAGCCTCGTGAACAAACCGCTGTTGATGTGTCCCAGTGCCACGATGCAGGCTCCGGTGAGGGTCGCGATATCGATGACAACGGCAGGATCGAATTTTTCCGCGTAAGTCAGCGCGTCACACAGGATCAAACGGCCTTCTGCGTCTGTATTCAGTATTTCGATAGTTTGTCCGGACATGGAGGTGACGATGTCTCCGGGTTTGTTGGCATGGCCGGACGGGAGATTTTCACAGGCAGGAATGATACCGATCACATTCTGTTTGAGGTCAAGCTCGCCGATAGCCATGAATGTTCCCAGAACCGAGGCGGCACCGCACATATCGAATTTCATTTCATCCATACCGGCGCCGGGTTTGAGAGAAATACCGCCGGAGTCAAAAGTGATTCCTTTTCCGACAAGAACAACCGGAGCATCTTTCGGTTTTCCCTTCATATGCTTCAGAACGATGAATTTGGGAGGTTCATCGCTTCCTCGGGCTACTGAAAGAAAGCATCCCATTTTCAGGGATTCGATCTGTTTCTTGTCCAGAACCTCGATTCCGAATTTATATTTTTGTGCCAGGCTTTTTGCCTGTTTGGCCAGATAAGCTGGAGTACAGATATTGGCGGGAAGATTGCCAAGATCCTTTGCTAGGGCAACGCCATCGGTTATTGCGGTTGCATGACGCAGCGCATCTCTTGCAATGGCTATGTTCTCCGGAGAAATGTAAAATGATACCTTCTGGATTTTAGTGGAAGGTTCCTTTTGGTTTTTCAGGGCATCACTGCGATATAACTGGGAATGGAACTCCGTCAGGATGCAATAGATTGCCCACGACAGATCGCGATTTGAAATGATATTAAGTGGCAACGCAATCAGCATCTCGCTGATATTGAGCGGTTTCAGTGTTTTGACGGCGGTATCAACCGCTTGTCTGAAATCTTTTTCGCCCGTCGGTTTTTTGCCGAGTCCAAGCAGGAGCAGCCTTTTTGCAGCGATTCCCGCCGGGGAATTGATGAGCAGAACAGAGCCGGCCTTGCCGCTGATGTCGCCGCTTTCAAGTATGCGCGTGACGATGCCCTCTGTATCAAGTTCTGATGCTTCGCCTGTCAGTTCACCGTTTTCATAAACACCGATGACTGTACAGTCTGTTCTGAATGTGTCTAGAGAGTTTATTTTGTCAGCTGGTTTTATGTTAAAGTCCATTTTTTTATAATCCTCCGTGTACCACATTATAACTTCTCATGATTTTTCAACGTGCGCTTAAACGTGAACTGTTCAGTACTGCGGCAGGCGTATTTTTGACGCTGTTCACGATTACCATCACGATGATGCTGATCCGTATATTGGGACAGGCGGCAAAAGGAAGAGTTGCGTCGGAAGATGTCATGGCGCTGATTGGTTTTACATCGTTGAATTATATGCCGATCATACTGATTCTGACGGGATTTGTCTCGGTTCTCCTGGTAGTGACGAGAAGTTATCAGGATTCGGAAATGGTTGTCTGGTTCGCTTCCGGACTCAGTCTGACGAAGTGGTTACGTCCCGTTATGGAGTTTGCATTGCCTATCGTTGTCCTGGTTGCGTTGTTGGGTTTTGTCTCGACACCGTGGGCTTACCGGCAAAGTGCCGAATTTCGGGAACGCTTCGAAAAACGTGAGGATATTGCCAGAATCTCTCCGGGAAAATTTCAGGAATCGGCTTCGGCACAGCGGGTATTCTTTGTCGAAAAAATGTCGGATGACCTTGGGAAGATGAAAAATGTTTTTATCAATTCGATAAAAAACGGGGAAATCACGACAGTGGTGTCCAAAGACGGAACGATTGAAACCAATGAAAAAGGTGAAAAATTCGTCGTGCTGGAAGATGGATTGCGATATCAGGAAATGCCGGACCAATCCGATTTCAGAATCATGGAATTTGAAAAATATACGGCTTATATTGCGCCAAAGGGAGATGTGACAGTATCTGATGAGTCAACACGGTCCATGACGACCATGGAATTGCTGACCGATACGGACAGTCGGAAACAGGGAGAACTGGTCTGGCGTATCGGGTTGCCTTTCATGTCCGTATTGCTGATGTTGCTGGCCATTCCACTGGGCTTTGTCAATCCCAGGGCAGGACGTTCTTTCAATCTGATCATCGCTGTCCTGCTTTATATGACTTATAGCAACCTGTCCAGCTTCTTCCAGGCATATGTTTCAAGGGGCAAGCTGGCCTTTGGCCTGGCATGGTGGCCGTTGCATTTGATCGTTGCACTGATAATTGTCTTGCTTTTTGCAATGCGACTGGGTGTAAACAGCAAATATCATCCGTATGTTCTGTTGTCTGCCATGAAACACAAACGTTCGCAGGATAAAAGAGGCCAGCCATGAAAATCCTGCAGCGTTATTTTTTGTCACAGATCATCAAGTCAGTCGTCTTTATTCTGGTGGCTTTTCTCGGATTGTTCGCTTTTTTCGATCTGATTGGTGAAATATCTTCTGTTGGACGAGGAGAGTATCAACTGCATCATGTCTTCATTTATATACTGCTTGGATTCCCGGGCTATATCTATGAGCTGATGCCTTTTGCCGTCCTGATCGGAACCATTTATGCGATGGCATTGTTTGCATCCAATTCTGAATTCACAATCATGAGGGTTTCTTCATTATCCACACGTGATGCCTGCTGGATGCTTGCAAAAGTCGGTCTGGTTTTCCTGCTGTTCACTTTTCTGATAGGAGAGGTCCTGACGCCATATACGTCAAGAGTCGCTTCCGATTTCAGAAACAATCTGATAGGACGGAATCTTTCGGGAAAGTTCAGTACCGGCATGTGGAGTAAGGATACCATTCGCGAAAATGGCAGGGAAGGAGCCATAACGGGGTCCAGGTTCATGAATATAAAGACTATGAAACCGGATGGGACGATTGAACAGATCAAACTTTATGAATTCGACCAGGATCTGGAACTGGTCAGAACCCTGTCGGCAGTAAAGGGCAATTATCTGGGCGATCACGAATGGGAACTGAGCAGAGTCGTGGAGTCGCGGATCCAATCGTCAAGTCAGTCAAGGAAGAAACGTTTTCCGGATGCCGCGCCGAAACTGGATACACAAAAGCATGATTCAATACGATTGATATCCGAAGTCACACCGGATATTCTTTCCGTGATCTCTGTTGATGCCAGCAAAATGTCAGCCTATGAATTGGCTGTTTATAATCAGCATCTGATCGAAAGCAAACAGGATGCCACAAGTTATCAGATAGCTTTCTGGAAGAAAATCATTTATCCTTTCTCGGTTTTTGTCATGATGGGCTTGGCTTTGCCGTTTGCCTATCTTCATTTCCGGTCAGGTGGCGTCAGCCTGAAAATTTTTACTGGAATCATGATCGGTGTAGCGTTCATTCTGATTAACAATCTGTTTTCTCATATCGGATTGCTGAATACCTGGCCGCCATTTCTGACCGCTGTTATTCCCAGTGTGTTGTTCCTGCTGTCGGCTGTCTTTGCGCTTTGGTGGGTGGAGCGACATTGATTTCGAGTTACCACGCATTGTATGAATTGGCCGGTTTCCGGTAAGTTGAATCTTAAAGCCTTAAATTGATCCCGTCAGAAAAAACGAGACTCAAAATGAATTTGCACCAGTTTTTTTGAAACGTGGCGGTTTTGCACGTTTCTGGAAAAAATTCTTGCAGGCTCGTTCAAGGTCTTTCAGTGACTGCTGCAATGGCTGTGACGGCGCATCTTTCAGCCATTGCATTTCCGGTGTGTCCTTCCACTCAAGCAGCCACGACGTCATTTTTGCATAGGAAATATATTTATTTCCGGCTTCATGATTCTCATTCTGAAGGGCCAGAGCACGATTGAAAACGAAACGACA
>CAZRQR010000107.1:0-4503 GCA_964602435.1 uncultured Oxalobacter sp. | reverse complement strand
CGGGGGAGGATGTCAATTCCGGACAACTGAATGTTTTTTGTTCCGATAGTTGCTTTGGCGCGACATCGGAAAAAATATTTTTCCGGATCGGAAGACAGGAAGAGCGGAATGGCTGAGTTTGTCCAATTTCAACAAAAGAGAAAATAAATCGGTTTTTTTTCGTTTTTATGTTGATTTTGTCCATAAAAAACCTGAATATGATTCTGCGAGCTTTACGGATGGTGATATATGGCAATTTTTGCCGGATTCACATACGGGAGTCGGATTTTATTTTTCTTGACACATCTGTGGCGCGCTTGTTTAATGAACATATTCGGGCTTGTCCCAGATAACTATTAATCAAAATTGTAAGGGGTTGTTGCGTGAACAAGACAGAACTTATTGATCATATTGCCAAATCCGCCGATATTTCCAAGGCAGCCGCTGCCCGTTCCCTGGAAGCAGTCATGGATGCGATTACGGAAACGCTGAGAAACAATGGCAGCGTGACACTGGTCGGTTTCGGAACCTTCAGTGTAGGCGAGCGTGCCGCCCGTTCCGGCCGCAATCCGCGTACCGGAGAGGAAATCAGGATCGCATCGGCCAGGGTTCCCAAATTCAAGGCTGGCAAATTGTTGAAAGATGCTGTAAACTGACGCTTCTTTCGAAGGTGCTGAAAAACGTCGGGTTTGACTGGAAAAATTGTTTGAATTTTTACTGGCAATTTTTCAAAAAGTAGTTTAAACTAGCATTCTTTAGTGGAATGACAAACGTCGGGTTTGACTGGCTAAGTGAAAGCGGGTGCTTAGCTCAGTTGGTAGAGCGGCGCCCTTACAAGGCGTAGGTCGGGAGTTCGAGGCTCTCAGCACCCACCAAACAGTCAGACTGGGAAAGTTTTAGGAGTGGTAGTTCAGTTGGTTAGAATATCGGCCTGTCACGCCGGGGGTCGCGGGTTCGAGCCCCGTCCACTCCGCCACCAACCGGAAAAGGCGAACGTAATGTTCGCCTTTTTTTATTGATTCCGAACATCTTAATGGGCAGAAACCACCATGCTCGAGTTTATACGCAGTCACAAACGTCTGACTCAAATCATTCTTCTGGTTTTCATCATTCCTTCCTTTATTTTCGTCGGTGTCGAAGGCTACAAGCGTTTCGGTGACGGAGATGCCGTTGCCAAGGTCAACGGAAAGGCGATTACACAACAGGAGTGGGACAATGCACAGCGCGAACAGGCTGAACGGCTTCGCCAGCGTGCTGCGGTACAGGGGCAGCCATTCGATTCCAAATGGATCGAATCGCCACGCTTCAAATGGACCGTATTGCAGAATCTGGTGACGAGGCAGGTTCTGCTTGCGGCGCTGAACAAGGAAAACCTGACGGTTCCGGAACAGGTCGTCTTGCAGAAAATCCGTGAAATTCCAGGCCTGATCGGAGAAGACGGCAGACTGAACGAAGTCCGTTACAAGGAAGCGCTGGCGGCACAGGGGTTGACGCCGGAAGGGCATTTCGCACTGATGGGTCAGGATCTGGTGATGCAACAGATCGCGGCGCCGGTGGAGTTTTCCTCGTTCGAACCAAAAGCCGTGATTTCGCGTGTCTGGAATCTTTTCGAGCAGGAACGGGAAGTGCAGCGGAAAGTGTTCGATGCGGCAGCCTATCGCGGCAAGATCAAGGTCACGGAAGATGAACTCACCGCGTTTTACAAGTCGCATGAGGCGCAGTTCACCATTCCCGAACATGCCGATGTCGAATTCGTCGTGCTCGATATGCCGACGGTAGAAAAACATGTGAAGATCAGCGATGCGGATTTGCAGAGCTATTATGCCCAGAACAGGGAACGGTTCTCGATTCCGGAAGAACGGCGGGCGCAGCATATCCTGATCGCCGTGCCGAAGACCGCTTCGGATTCGGAAAAGGCGGACGCCAGAAAGAAGGCGGAAGAACTGCTGGCACAGCTGAAAGCCGATTCGTCACGCTTTGCCGAACTGGCCCGAGCCAATTCACAGGATCCGGGATCGGCACGGAATGGCGGCGACCTCGGTTATTTCACACGTGGCAAGATGGTCAAGCCGTTCAACGATGCCGTTTTCAGCATGAAAAAAGGGGATATCAGCGATCTGGTACAGACGGATTTCGGTTATCACATCATTACTGTGACTGATATCAAACCGGCTGTCACCAAACCGCTGGCACAGGTGAAAGACAGTGTGATGCAGGAGCTGAAACGCCAGCAGACCAGCAGGAAATTCGCCGAAATGTCGGAGACGTTTTCCAATATGGTTTATGAAAAGCCGGACAGCCTGAAACCGGTTGCCGATGCCCTGAAACTGACAGTCCATACATTCCCGAATCTGGCACGCGATCCGGCCATTGCTTCCCGGCAGAATCAGATGCTGGCCAACGAAAAAATCCTGCAGGCGATTTTTTCTGACGATGCCGTCAAGGAACAACACAATACCGAAGCGGTCGAGGTCGTACCGCAGGTACTGGTCGCTGCCCGCATCGCGAAACATTATCCGGCCGAGCTGACGCCGTTCGAGAAGGTCAAATCCGCAGTGACCGCACAGGTCACGAACGAGAAGGCGATGGCGCTTGCCAGAGAAGCGGGAGAAGCCGAACTGGCGGAATTGAAGGATGGCGGCGTTCCATCCGGATTTTCGCCCGCCATCATGGTTTCGCGCCAGAAAATTTCGATGGCCGGCCGTGCCGACATGGCGCCGATCATGAAAGCCGATGTGACGAAACTGCCGGCTTATGTCGGTGTCGACATGGCGCCGAACGGTTATCTGATCTATCGTATCACCCGGGTTGTGACACCGGAAAAAACGGACAGGGATCTGCGTGAAGTGATGAGCCGCCAGATGACGAATGTCATGGCCCAGCAGGAACTGGCGGCCTATCTGGAATATCTGAAACAGCAGGCCAAGGTCGAGATTCTGGTCAAGAATCCCGAAGAAGAAACGACCGGCCAGGAAACCGGTGATACGGACAAATAGCCGGAAGGACAAATGATGGCACAACAGATCAGCGACAATCCGTATCTGAAGGATCTGGGTCTTGAATTGCTCAGCATGGAGAACGGCACGGCAGAAGTCGGCATCCGTTTGCGCGAGGAACACATGAACAGCTGGCAGGTCATGCATGGCGGTATCATCATGACGCTTCTGGACGCCTGCATGGCCCGTGCAGCCCGTTCGCTGGTGCCGGAACTGACGTCTGCGGCCACCGTGGAAATGAAGACGAGTTTTTTCCAGCCAGGCGGCAAAATCAGCCAGCATATCGTGGCACGCGGAAAGGTGCTTCACCGTTCGACGACCATGTATTATTGCGAAGGCGAAATATGGAATGGCGATGCGTTGATTGCCAAGTCAATGGGGACGTTCAAGGTTTTTCGCCGCAACGATATCGCACGTCGGCTGAAAATGACCTCCTCGAAGCATCTTCGAGTGGAAGGGCGGTAAGAAACACCGGAACGGCGGAAAAACAGCGGGCGTCCTGTCACCGGAGTACACTGAAAAGGGCTGTCCGGAGCAGGTTGGCAGAGTATGGGATAACGGGAGCCTTCTGTTATGTGCCGCTCGTTTGTCAGTCTGTTTCTTTTTCAGGAATTTTCATGAAGATTTCCTTTTCCTGAGAAAACCGCTCCTGTACCGTTTGGCCAGCTGGATGGCGGATCATCTGTCGGATTCGCCGGATCGTCAGGCATGAATTCGCCATATTGGTCGGCCATGTGTATCACTGCAGCGAGCGGGTACGGATGAAAATCATCGTCATGGAAGAGTACAAAACAGTCGGTGACCAATTCCCTGAGTGGCTTGGCAGCGACGAGAGAAACGGACACTGTTCAGACGGTCGGAAAAAGCAGGGTGATTGCACCATCGTGTGAAAAGTCCGGACTGTCGTGCCCCGTCGTCTGACCGTGCATTTTCTGCAGCTTTGGGTTTGCGGCACATGTCCCGTTACCAGACGTTTTCATGGATCCTGTCTTCGATCCGGATTTCCTTTTGCTTGTTGATATGCGCGTCTTCAGCGGCATATCCTATCGCAAGAAAACAGTGAACTCATACTCTTCCGGAGCGCCAACGACCCGTTTGACGTGTTTGGGTTCGTCGCCGACGGGAATCCTGAAAGCACAGGACAATCCTTCGGCTGTCGCAGCCAGCAAAATGTTTTCGACGGCTGCCCATGCCGAAGCGAAATAATTGAGCGAACTCTGATCGGCCGGCAAAGCGGGCGGCCTTTCTGACGGAAGAAAGGCAGTACAAGGCAGTTGTTCTGAATGAGCATTCACTGCTGTTTGGGGAGTGCATTCAGAAACATGGCATATGCCTCCCTGTCCATGATGCCTGCTGCATCATCAAGCGCAGCCTGCTGGATGATGCGGGTATTTGTCGCCACGGTGGAAACGAGACGGGCGATATTTTCCCGTCCGCGCACGACGACAAATTCAAGCTGCCGGAGATGATCGTTGCTTGGTGCCCTGAATGCGGCGGCAAGTATTTTTTCAGTACATCGCCGGGAACG
>CAZRQR010000106.1:0-4580 GCA_964602435.1 uncultured Oxalobacter sp. | reverse complement strand
CCTGAACATAGCAGGAATCCACTTCCTTCTGGGCGTGGAGGATGTCAACAGTGAAGGTAGTGTCAATATCGCCGGGGAGGGGTGGGTAAACTGGTCGCCCCGACCATCCACATCAATGCCAACACCATCAACCTGCAATCCGGCACCTTACAAACCGGCTCGGATCAGGTCATGGCAACCGGTCTGGATGCGGAAGGTATGGTAACCGATGCAACCGGCCTAAAAACGGGTGCCGGGGTAACATACACCAGCGACGAACTGGCGCTGACCGACGCGAAATACAATCTGGACTACGCCAAATCGGTCGCCGGATACATCGACAACAACGGTGCGACAGCAGTAACTATGCTGGGTGAGCTGGTCGGACAGACGGGTCCTGTCAACGTCAGCGAATTCGCTCGGAGCACAGACCCTGACACTAGCAAATGGCGGCGAAGCAGTGCTGGTAACAGGTGAAAATCGCTGACCCTGACCGGTGACGGCACCGATCTTATCAGGACGGACAGCGGCAACGTGAATGTCGATGTCGGGCACAACGGCGAGAGCGGAACCCTGAATCTGGGGAGCGATGTCACGGCCAATGGCAGGACATTGACCGGTACGGTGACGGTCAGTGAAACCGGTACGGCCAATGGTGCGGAATATGGCGTCAATGGCGGAATCGATGTGTCCGGAGCGGTCAACGTCAACGACGGCGCGACGCTGAATGCCAATGCGGTGACTCTGACCGGCGGCACAGTCAATGTGACCGGCACCATGAATGCCGATACCCTGACAGGCGATACCAATTCACTCATCATGGTCGGTAATGAACTGTCGGCAGGTAGCCTGTCGGTGGGTTCCCTGGTCTGTGCGGCTGCATAATATTTCTGGATCCGGACTGGAAACCGGGCATCGGTATAGAAGGCGCATCGCAGGCAGCAGTCGGTTCGTTGCCAAACGGGATTAAGGGTACCTATGGTGCCTTAAGGAATGCAATGTTAGTACTGGGAGACACCGCGACAGACTGGGCACAAAACGAATTTGCTCGGAGCAGAAGAAACTGGGGACCCGACGATATCACCACCGCCCTGGCCATCCGTTCCCCCCAGACACTGACCCAAAATGGAGCCCTCCTCGTGGATGGTTCGCTGACGCAAGGCACTGTAAGTGTTCCGTCACAAAACAGTGTCACATTCGCCGACAACTCCATGCTCATCGTCGATGCCGCCGGTATCGGCAATCAGGCCGCGCACCGGGAATAGCAACAGCACGGCGACAGTAGCAGACAGTGCAGCCTTGCATATCGCCAACGCCAAAAACGCGCCAACGCCAAAAACGGACAGGCCGTCGGCATCCTGAAAAGTTTCCAACCCGGAAGCGTGACCGTAGAAACCAATGGCTGGCAGGGTGACAACCTGACCTCCAGCGACGCCATGATTTCCCTGAATGTGACTGAAGACGGCAGCAACGTTTATGGCAGCTGAAACAACCAGAACGTCAATATCATTGCAGATATCGGTTACATGAAAGGAGACCGAACAGCAACTGTCCCAAAACCTCGGCGGCAAACTCAATGCGACGGCGACACCCTGAGCAAGGACTACAAGTCCCAAAGTGGCTGGAACATCAAACAGAAATTCGACTTCAGCGTCATCGGGACGGCCGGAGATACGGAAGCCGAAACCGGGTACGGGTACCGGAAGTCAAGGCGGCTGACAGTGCCAGCGTCGACATGATGGACAGCGCAGCTTCAGAGGTATCGCCGAAGTGGAAATGCAGAAAGACGCCACCAGCGTCGGCCTGTCCGCAGGATACCAGCCTGCCACGATGAATTCCACTGGCTTCATGCTTAATGTCGGCCATCACTTCTGAAAAAGCAATATCGTTTCCGAAATCGCAAACGAACACGGCTACCGGATCGGGTTTCCGATCTGTTCACACAAAAAAAGCGGCCCCAAAAGGGACGCTTTTTTCCATGGAATGTACTTCACTTGCCCCTTCCGGAAGGTCACACCGGCGGCCTTGATGTTTCAGGGAGGCTAAAGGGATGATTCGGGGAGTGAAAAACAAAAAGCACATTAAAAAATGTGCTTTTTCATGGTGTGCCATTTCGATAACGGCAACTGGAATTCTGGTAGGCACGATTGGACTCGAACCAACGACCCCTACCATGTCAAGGTAGTGCTCTAACCAGCTGAGCTACGCGCCTAAAATTAATATTATAACCACGATTAACCGGAACTGGCAAATCACCGACAAGATTGTCGCACACAGACAACAACCGGACAAAAACGGCAATATCGGCACATACCGGAAACAGGCATCACACCTGAAATACCTGTGACGCCGTTTCTGCCAGACTTTCCAATACAACCCGTCACCCCGATTCCGTTCTGAAAAACAATCCGGACAATAGTACATCTCAAAACCGCACCGCTTCCCCGGCGAAATCCTTGCGATACAGTCCGACAGGCACCATATCCGGCGATATGTTTTCAACCGCCGGAACAATTCGCATCCCGCGCCAAATACCGCAAATTCTTCCTGAATCCGGAAAACCACAGTATGCCGAATTTTGCGTATCCATGACTGTTTTTGGTGAATTTCGGTTTATAGTGTTAAATGAAATAGAAAACATATTATTCGTTCCGAATCTGTTTCAGCGTTACCTACCGATTGTTTTTCACCTACTGTTTGCCATGAAATCAACCAATCTCGTTAATGCGGCAGTTTTTCAGAAACTCAGAAAACATGCGGAAAAGGCCGGAAAATGGTCCCTGAATGAATTGTTCCGGAAAGATCCGGGCCGTTTTCCTGCCATGACGTTGACGGCAGGCGGCCTGTTTCTGGATTTCTCTAAGAATTTTCTGACAGACGAAACACTGTCACTGCTTCTGGAGCTGGCAAAAGAGTGCGACCTGGAAAAAATACGGGATAGCATGTTTGAAGGCGACAAAATCAATACCACAGAACATCGGGCCGTTTTGCATACTGCGTTAAGGGCACCGCGCCATGAAAAGGTTCTGGTCGATGGAAAAAACGTTATACCTGACATTCAGGCCGTTCTCGACAAGATGCACCGTTTTTCCGAGCAAATCCATTCGGGAGAATGGAAAGGATTTACAGGGAAGCCGATAACCGATATCGTCAATATCGGAATAGGTGGCTCCGATCTGGGACCGCGAATGGTTTGTCAGGCACTGCGCGTTTTTCATGTAAAAGGTCTCAATATCCATTTCGTTGCCAATGTCGACGGACACGATCTGGATGCGGTCCTGAACAAAATCAGGCCGGAAACAAGCCTGTTCATCATCGCCTCGAAAACATTCACGACACAGGAAACCATGCTGAACGCCCATTCGGCACGCAGCTGGTTTCTGAATCACGGAACCATCCGGGACATCCGGAAACATTTCATTGCGATTTCAACCAACGGGGAAGCGGTCGAAAAATTCGGTATTCATCACGACAACCTCTTTCCTTTCTGGGACTGGGTTGGCGGCCGCTATTCTGTCTGGTCCGCTATCGGCCTGCCCGTTGTACTGGCTGTCGGATACAATCATTTCACCGAATTTCTGGCAGGCGCATATGCCATGGATGTCCATTTCCGATACGCTCCCCTAGCATCGAATATGCCTGTGCTCCTCGGTCTGACAGGTATCTGGAACAGGAACTTTCTGGGATGTGCATCCGTTTCCGTCGCCCCATACCTGCAAGATCTCGCCAGTTTTCCTGCTTACCTGCAACAGCTCGAAATGGAAAGCAACGGCAAACGTATCCAGAAAAACGGTGAACCTGTCGGCTATGGCAGCAGTCCCGTCATCTGGGGAAATGTCGGCACGAACGGGCAACATGCCTATTTTCAGTTGTTGCACCAGGGAACTGACATCATTCCGGTCGATTTCATCACAGCCCTGTCTCCGCACCATTCCTTTGCCGGTCATCATTCGGCCCTGCTTGCGAACTGTTTCGCGCAGTCTGAAGCCTTGATGAAAGGCAAAACAGCGGATCAGGTCAGAGCCGATCTTGAAATGTCGGGCATGAGTCCCGAAGAAATAAAAACCCAGATCCCCCAAAGAACCTTTCCGGGAAACCGTCCCAGCAATACGATTCTCATGAACGTTTTAAGGCCTGAAACACTCGGTGCGCTGATGGCGCTTTACGAGCACAAGACATTCGTGCAGGGCGTGATCTGGAACGTCAACAGTTTTGACCAGTGGGGCGTCGAACTTGGCAAGGTACTGGCGAAAAACATACAGAACGAACTGGAAGGAAAGGCTAATGAAGAGCACGACAGTTCAACCAGTGGCCTGATCGCCCTCGCAAAAGCGGCACTGGAATGATTTTCAGGATGCAATCTCTTTCATCCGCATGATGCCCATCCGGCACAATTCGCCATTCCGGCCTTTTTCGGGATTCAGTCTGTTCTCCTGAAGAATGAATGCAGGATTTCCGCCGTTATCCCGTTCCTGCACTCCCAAAAACCGGGAATACGGACATCATCCGGCCTGAAAGACAGCATCATCGTCAGCGGGTAAATGGTATGTTTCCATTCAGACAGAACAGGAAATAGCTGAACCATTGCCGACAGTGCAGAG
>CAZRQR010000105.1:0-4610 GCA_964602435.1 uncultured Oxalobacter sp. | reverse complement strand
GATTGCTACGACGAGATCGACCAGATATTGCAGAGCGGTATTACTACAAAGGTGTCCTGTGGAGTCCCAGCTATTTTGCCAGTAGTTGTGGCGGTGCGCCAATTTCCATTATTCGGCAATACATTGAACAACAGCAAACTCCTGGTTAGGGAAAACCGCGCCTTATATCCACGACCTGAAGAACTGGGCTTTACGGCGCATTGTGGGTAAAAACAATAATAATGATAGTTATTATCATTTGATAGTCTATAATATCCTCCTCATGGGCCTGCAAACGGGCTAAAACGGTAGCAGGAAGAACGCTTTCGCTTCTTCACTGCCGGTAAGTGCATGCAAATCATCCTGTCATTGAAAATGACATGGGTTTTTCGTTTTACGGTTACGGATTTTGGTCGATACATTCAAATGGAACAATGCTGCAATCCTTCGGGGATTGCTGTTCGTTTCGCTGCTCGTTCTCACGGTACTTTCCGTCATCACCGGTGTGCAGGATTTCAGTCTGGCCGGTTTTCTGACCGGTAACGGGGAAGATCGGTTCATCGGCCTGATCAGCCGGATTCCACGTACACTGGCAATCGTCATCGCCGGAACGGGGCTGTCGATTTCCGGCCTGATCATGCAGACGCTGACCAATAACAGATTTGTTTCTCCATCGACAGCCGGTACACAGGCATGGTGCCGTTTCGGCGTCATGCTGGCGATCCTGTTCGCTGCTGGAGCGCCGATCTGGATACGGGTCAGTGTCGCATTCGTCGCCTCGCTGGCCGGAACATTCTGTTTCATCGGCCTGTTGCAACACATGCGGTTCAAAAATGTGTTCATGGTACCGCTGGTCGGTATCATGCTCGGCAATGTCGTCAGTGCCATCACCACTTTCATTGCATACCGGTATGATATCATCCAGAACATGGCATCCTGGTTGCAAGGCAATTTTTCACTGATCGTGAAAGGCAATTACGAACTGCTCTACCTGGGACTTCCCTGTGTGGCCGTTTCATGGCTGTATGCCAACCGCTTCACCATTGCCGGAATGGGCGATACCCTGGCGATCAGCCTGGGCGAGAACCCTCGCCGCATCATGCTGCTGGGACTGGCGATCGTCGCTCTCACCACATCGCTCATCGTCGTCACGGTCGGCAGCATTCCTTTTGTCGGCCTGATCATCCCGAATATCATTTCCATGCTCCGGGGCGACAACCTGAAAGGAACACTGCTTGATACGGCTCTTCTGGGATCGGCTTTTCTGCTGGCATGCGATCTAGCCGGACGCACGATAATCAGTCCCTATGAGGTGAATATCAGTGTGATGGTCGGTATTGTCGGCAGCGTGATTTTCCTGGCACTGCTTTTCTGGAGGAAACGTTCATGAACTTTTCCGTTCACCGGTTTTCCGACAAAAGCAAACTCCTCTGGCTGGCTGCACTTTCCGTTACCGCAGCCGCCTTTTTCGTCCTGTCCGGGCTGAACGCAGACAATGCGGGATTCTTCCTGCCGAGAAGACTGGAAAAAATCGTGGCCATTCTCATCTCGGCATACTGCATCGGCTATACGGCTATCACCTTCCAGACCATCACCGGCAATCGTATCCTGACACCTTCTGTCATGGGACTGGATTCACTGTATCTTTTCATCCAGACCGTCATCATTTTTTTCTTCGGTTCAGGGAAACTGGAAATGATGACGGGAACCGGCAATTTCTTACTGTCCATCGGGTTCATGATCGGGGCAAGCGGCATCCTTTTTCTGACGCTTTTCGGAAAAGAAAGAAGGGGAGTGTACTTCCTGCTTCTGGCCGGGCTGATCATCGGGGCGCTGTTTATGAGTCTGGCGACTTTCATGCAAGTCATGATGGACCCCAACGAATTTCTGTTTCTGCAGGGAAAAATGTTCGCCAGCTTCAATAACGTCAATGTCAGCCTGCTCTGGCTGTGCGTGGCGATTTGTCTTGCCGCTATCGTCATCACTTGGCGCGACTACCGGGAATACGATGTCCTGTCGCTGGGGCCGGAACAGGCCATCAATCTGGGAATCCCATACCGTACGGCTGTTCTGAAAAGCCTGATCGTGACCGCCGTACTGGTCTCCATTTCCACGGCACTGACCGGTCCGATCACGTTTTTAGGCATTCTGGTCGCCAATCTGGCACGCCAGCTTGTTTCGTCGTTTCACCATACGAAAATGGCGCTGGGCTCGGTCCTTCTCGGCTGTCTTTTCCTTGTGACAGGGCAATGGCTGGTGGAACGCGTGTTTTTCTTCAGTACGACAGTCAGCGTCATCATCAACTTCATCGGCGGCCTTTATTTCATCTACCTGATTTTAAAGGAGGCAAAAGCATGATCGCCACCGAAAATCTGGGCAAGCGATACGGCGAAAAAGCCGTTTTGTCCAATGTCACCCTGGAATTGCCGAGAGAAAAAATCATTGCCTTCATCGGCGGAAACGGAACCGGCAAAAGCACGCTGCTCTCCCTGATCACCCGTACGCTGTCCAAATCGGAAGGCAGGGTCATGGTCGACGGTACCGAACTTTCCGGCTGGAACAACCGGGAACTGGCCAAAAAATTGTCCATCCTGCGTCAGGCCAACGACCTGAACATCCGCCTGACCATCCGCGAACTGGTCGCATTCGGCCGTTTTCCCTATACACGGGGACGCTTGAATGCCGAAGATGAACGACAGATCGACAGGGCGCTTGATTACCTCGAACTCAAACCGCTCGAAAACCGTTATCTCGACGAATTGTCTGGCGGACAGCGGCAAATGGCATTCATTGCCATGATCATTGCACAGGACACGGAATACATCTTTCTGGACGAGCCGCTGAACAATCTCGACATGCGCCATTCTGTCCAGATCATGAAAGTCCTGCGCCGTCTGGTCACGGAAGCGGGGAAAACGGTTATGGTCGTCATCCACGACATCAACTTCGTGGCGTCACACGCCGATTATGTCATCGCCCTGAAAGAAGGGAAAGTCATCGCACAGGGAAATACCGGGACCATCATCCGTCCCGACGTGCTGAAAAATATCTATGACATGGATATTCAGGTCGCCGAAATCGACGGCCGTCCTGTTTGTCTTTATTACAGTTGATCCATTTTCTAACTTGGAAAAATATCATGAAAAAAAAACTGCTTTACGCTTTTGCATTCGTCCTGACACTCGGTCTTCTGACTGCCTGCAACAAACCGGCCGAACCGGCCAAAAACGCGGTACCGGACAAACTGGGCAGCGAATCGTCGCTGACCATCCGCCATGAACTCGGAACAACCACCGTTCCAGTGCATCCCAAAAAAGTCGCCGTATTTGATATGGGCGTACTGGACATCATGGACGAAATCGGCGCTGACACGCAGGTAGCCGTCCCGAACGATGCCATTACGTCTTGGTTGTCCAAATACAAAAACAAGACCAATATCGGCAGCATCAAGGAACCGGATCTGGAAGGGCTTTACAATTACAAGCCGGATATCATTTTCATCAGTGGACGGCAAAAAGCCTATTATCCCGAATTGTCCAAGATCGCACCGACCGTCTATATCCAGATCGAATCGGGTCACTACATGGCCGGTCTTGAAAAGAACGTTACCGATCTTGGCAAAATCTACGGCAAGGAAGACGTCGCCGCCCGTAAAATGAACGACATCAAAAAACAGATCGCCGATGCCAAGGCCATTGCCGGCAGCAGCAATGACAAGGCTCTGATCCTGCTGACCAACGACGGCAGCATGAGCGCCTACGGCAAAGGTTCCCGTTTCGGCCTGATCCATGACGTGCTGGGCATCAGGGAAGCCGATGAAAACATCAAGGTTTCCATCCACGGACAGGAAGTCGGCTATGAATACATCGCCAAAATCAATCCCGACATCATTTACGTCGTGGACAGAACGGCTGTCGTCGGCGGCACCAAATTCGCCAATACCACGTTGGACAACGCACTGGTCAACAGTACCCAAGCCGGCAAAAACAAGAAAATCATCACGATGGATGCCGAATCTTGGTACCTGACGACCGGCGGGCTGACTTCCACGAAAAAGATGATCGACGATGCTCTGGCCGGATTGAGTAAATAAGCGGCAACCGTCTCGTTATATCGCCACTATAGGAGAACTAAACAGATGGTAATACATGAAAAACCGGCTTCTGCCGGTTTTTCATGATAAAGCGCTATCAACTTAATACTGTTTAATCTGGAAGGCTGGATCATCTTGGAAAAGTGATGTCAGAAATCGGGAACCGTTGCCAGTTAAATGGTTATTGTCGAAAGCCATGACATTGTTTGGATTGTCGTCAGCCAGTGTTAGACATTTTCCGTTATCGCACAGCAAACGGAAAGGTGAAACGTACGATATATTCCATTGTCGGTACAATGATGTCAGGTTTCCGTCAATGGTTTGCAGGCGTTCGGTACCATTTGGTTAACGAGATGGCAGGATTTCATGTACTCGGATATCAGCGACAAAAGCTGCTTGCCTTTCCAGAAAGGAAGTGGACCGATAACAACGACATCGTTGATACCGGCGTTATGCAGTTTGGAAACGGTCTATTCTAGTTTCTTTTGACATCCTCCCCCGCCTGAAGGCGTGAGATTCCTACGGAGTCAGAGCAGAA
>CAZRQR010000104.1:0-4977 GCA_964602435.1 uncultured Oxalobacter sp. | reverse complement strand
AGCAGTCTTTCCCGCCAGTTATCCATTCTTTCCCATGGCATATTCGCTATTTGCGTCGCCATATTCTTGAGCGATCCGCTCGTGCGGTCGAGCCTGCCGCGTATTTCGTCGTTTTTTGCGCGCGATTTGCCGTAATAGTTCAGTACGGCTCGCTGGTTGCGGATTTTGGCAAGAATGATTTCAGCAGACAAACGCGCAGCCAATGGACTGTGAATCGCTGCAAACTGGCGTTCCCGGAATTTCGCCACACCATGCTGGTGTGTACCGGATATCGCTGCGACAGCGGTATTTTTCCAATCCAGAACGAACAGGCGTATGCCACGCGCCGCACATGCAAGTATCAGGTCGCTCGAAAAAGAAACTCCCCGTTTGCTGATGAATACCGCTCTCAGCCGGGAAAGCGCCGCTTCCTTGACGACTTTCCCGTCTTCCTTGACAACCAGCCGCTCCCCTTCCGTCCCCAGAAACCGGCCATATTCTCCAACGGTCAGATATCGCATTGTTTTCGATAGACTTCCTGATACAGTTGACGCAATGGCACTTTTGTATTTTGTTCAATGTAACTATAACCAACTGTTTTTCCTACCAAAAACATCTCCAGCTTGCTTTTGTCACGTATCTGACTAAATTTGTTTCTAATTCTTTCAGGTAAAAATTCCTGAAACAGTTTCAGTTTTTCCTTTGGCACTTTCAATTCTGATGGTATTTGAAGAGGTGAATCAATGTGAATATCACATAAAGACGCCACCATTTTTACGAAATCATGAAATGATTGTTGTATCCGTATATTCGCTCTTCCCATGCTACCAGGGCTAACCTCAATAACGATATTTTCATCACGATATATCGTCAACCATAAATCAAGCGGTAAGATTTTGTCATGATTCGATTGACCAACATAAACTGCTTCTTTATAAACCTTGGGTAATGCAGGCTTCTTCCACTGAATTTCTTTGTCCTTACCTATCGAAAACCCTTCGATAATCGCTCCATGTATCAGTTGCCGCTGATATACCGTATCTCCAGTAAACGACTTGCGTCCGATCTGCATGCTGCCCTTTTGTGAGGACGGTATCATGGGAAGGCTCCATACCCGCCGTGTACCGGCATGCGGACGCGATTTTGGACGGTCGCCGATGAAATAATCCCGTAACGCGACAAAGGCTTTCTGGTCGTCCAGTTCACCGGCCAGACTGTCAAGCGCATGGATTTTTTGCCATTCCTGATATACCGGCAAGACAAGTTCCCCTTTGAAGCTGAACAATTTGTCTTTTGTCTTGTAATTCAGTTTGACGGTAAAGGCTTTGGCAGTCAGTTTCTTCTCGCGTTCCGCTTTTGTCCGGTACTTGCCTTTATCCTGCAAAAAACCGGATATGACGGGTATTTTGACGGTTACGTAGCATAACGAGTCAAGCAATTTCCGTAACGGCTCGTTCTGCAACGATTCCGGACTGGACATCCAGTCAAAGACCTTCTTTTTGCTGACTTTCAGTACGGCATGGTTGTCAGGTCCGCATATGACCGGTTTTTCTGCGAAAGGCGCCAGCCATTCAAAAATCGTTTCCGGTTTTTTGCCCGTAATTTCCACACGATTGCCGCCGCTTTTATCCCCTTCCCTGCTAATCAAATGAAATCCTGCATAGGCTTTTCCTTTTGACCAGTACAACGGAACGAAATGTTCGGCATACATGCCGGCATCGAACAAGGGAGTCGATGCCTTGTCGGTTTTGCTGCCGAATGGTTTTCTGGCAACCCGTATGATGTCGCACTGCTGAGGCAGGCGCTTCACCAGTTCGGAAAGGTCTTCCAGGCTGTACAGTTTTCCGGATTCCCCCAGTTTTTTGCAGAGCTGATTGTCTGCTGTCGCCACGGCATATACACACAAGGCATCGACAGCATGGGATGCGACGGGCTGGGGTCTGGTTTTCTGCGCATCGTTCCGCACTTCACCCAGTTTCTGGCGCAGTTGCCGCACTTCTTCCGCAGGAATCTGATGTGTCGAAAACGTGATGTCCGTCCCTTTTTCAGCCATCCAGTCTTTCAGCAAATCCAGCAATTTGAAACGGAACGCCTGAATCATATAGGCCTGTGTTCCATTGACCAGCGTGCTGTTGCGTGCGCCGAACCATTCCATCGCCCGCGTTTTGGCGGGTGACGTCCCTTCGATAAAGAGCGCATGCCGCAGGGCGCGCCTCTGTTCTCCGGTCAGCAAATCCAGCTTCGGTTTATTATCGCTTTGCCGGATACCGGCGACGACTTCTTCGATCTTCTGGCGGATGAGCGTCACGTCTGATGTACCAAACTGTTTTTGAAGGTATGTTTTGTCAAGATTGGTAAGGGTATAAACGATCGAGCCTTTTCTCTGGTTGCCTTCACGCGAGCAGTAAATGAGATTCACTTCACTGTTGAAAATCGCAGCATTGATGTCACGTGTCATGGAACGCGGCAGAATATGGTCGATTTCGCCCTTTTCATCCAGTGATTGACCGGTATAGGGACATATTCCTTGTGAATCTGCCTTGATTCGCTCGACCTTGCCCATCCACTTCGCATCGTTTCTTTCCAGTTCGTTTTCCAGCTTCTTTTTCTTTTTGGCCGACATGTTCTTGATGTCGGCCAGCGAGGCCGTATAGGCAAAACGGTTTTGCTCGACAAGACAGAGGATTTCCAGTTTTTCAGGCATCACGCCTGATGTGCGGATTTCTTCCGCTTTCATCTTTGCAAGTTCCCAAGCGGTACGGTCCAGTGTCCTGCGCACAAATCCATCGAATGGCCGTACGGTATCGGCTGCCAGCCGTACACAGGTGGCGCCTTCCTGTTCGTCGGTCATACGGGATTGCATACGCCATGTGTTTTCAGCGTGTACGGCATAACAGGTTTTGGTAAAGCCATGCCGCTGGCCTTCCATGATGTTGTAGAGTTGTGCAAACGAAAACGGATTGCGGAATCGATCGATCTGTTTCGCGTCCAGATGCAGCATGTCACCGATCATTTGCGAGGCATTGCCGATCTGGTCGTACATGCGTTTGAGCGACTTCATTTCCGTCAGGTCGGCTGTGTTTTCATCGTCGGGAATCACGCCATCGACAAATCTGGAAATCATCGCCTGCCATCTGTCGTTGAATGCATTGCCCAAGTCTTTTCTGCGTTTTTCCGCCATTTGACAGATGCTGGCAATGGTGGGCCAGACATTCCCGGTAAATTCATCTATATTGATGTTCGTCCCCAGTATGTTGCCGACGAGTTCTTTCCGTACTTTGCAGAGCATGGGAGGATGCAGGTCTGAGCGTTCCATAAGCGCCGTATCCGATGGTGACCATAATCCGGAGCGAGCCTGACCGATTTCGTCGTAATAGCGAGATGCCATTTCCAGAAACGCATCCATATGCTGGCTGCCCAATGATTTTTCCAGCCGCGCTCTGGCTTCCATACTGGTCTGTGATGATGGCGACTGGACAAGCCGTCTAATCGCATAGGGGTCGATCGCCATGCTGCGGTCAAGGAAACGCCGCAATATATAGGTCGCCCTGATTTTTTCCTTGCTGTGTGAGTCCGGCACTTTCCAGCCTTCAGCCGTTTTCACCGGTCTGGCCGACCGTCTGTCATTGCTCCGGAGAATTTCGTCAAGCGCATCCGCCATTTTCGGCTCGGCTTTCATCAGGTTGTTCACCCATATTTGCCAAGTCGCACCATACCATTTTGTCAGTGCGGCCGGATTCAGAAGCAATGTCTGGTCAAGCGGTGGGCGCCGGTTGTTCTGGTCTTCGTATGGTGGAATGGTCTTTTCGGCGTCCAGTGTAGCGAGCGTATCGAGAATGTCGCCTGAATGTTTCAGGGTTTCCATCAGGTTTCTGAAACTGTCCTTGCGCTTCGCTTCAGGATGGAAATACCGGTAGGCTCGGATAATGGTTTTTTTCAGATGTTTTTCATCGAAATAAAATCCTTCGCGTTCAGGAGCATCGAAATACCACCGTTGAGCACGCAATTGCAGATTGGAAATATTGCAGACAACCCGCCAGAAACGCTCTTTGTCGCCAAAGGCACGAATGGCGAGGTCAAGCCGTTTGTCCTGTTCGATTTCACGACGGATAGCCTTGAAATAATCCGAACGACGCTTGTGTCCCATCCTCTCCAGCATCACGACACTGTTCGCTGCGTTTTTCAGGCACATAAAGGCATCTTTGGCTTCCGCCATCCGTATTTTGCTGTCCGGATTGCCCTTCTCGGGTTTGAATGTAACCTTGACATCGACAGTCGAGCAGGCATCTTTCAAGCTGGCGACGATATCCGGATCTTGCGCCAGTCTTTCCCACTGATCCCGTATGTTTTCATACGGACTGAATCCGCCAATGCCATTCTCCGCCAGTATTCTGGAAAAAAAATCCGGGTCTGTTTCTTCCAGCGGACTCATATCGGCTTCCGCTTCAATACGGGAATAACCACGACGTTTCAGCAAACCGCTTAATGCTTCATCCAGTTTTTTCTGCGTTTTTTCATCAGGTACAATGCCTGTCTGACGCATTTTTTCCCTTACAATGGCAATCAGAAGCCTTCTTGCCAGTTTGAACCGCTTCTTGCTTCGCACACGATGCCGGTTCATCCGCCGGTTTGTCATGGAATATGTGAAACCGTCACCATCTGTCGGCAGAACCAGCGTGCCGAAATGCACGTTTTTCTGCAACGGACTGCTTTCGTCGCAGGTGTATGACATGATGCCGGTATATTTGGCGCCCATATCCAGCACTAGGAGGGATAATGCTTTTGCCATGATATTCCCGTAAAAAGTAAGCGACAAAAGCAGTATAAATTGATTTTGTTTTCCGGAAAACTTTTCGCAGCAAGGGAATACGTAAAAGGCGGGCAGTAAAAGGCGGGCAATAAAAAACCCGGATGCCGAAGCAGTTGCCGGGTTCGATCTCTACTTTTGGTGATTTCAGCCGATCCGGAGACCGTTTCAATACAGTAGACTTGGACTTG
>CAZRQR010000103.1:0-5003 GCA_964602435.1 uncultured Oxalobacter sp. | reverse complement strand
CTGCAAATGATATTGTCAAAGCTGAAAGTCTGGTATCAAATTGCCCCATTCCTTTCAGGGAAGCAAAAATATCCATGGAGAAAAACATGAAGCGATATCTTCTGTCCTTACTGGCAATTCCTCTCGTTCTGGCAGGTTGTGCGCAAACTCCTGACTCAAACCTGCCAGCTTCACAGGCCGGCCGACAGCCGATATCCGTTATGGCGGCACAGGTGAAACCGTTTTCATGGAAATTGCCTCAAACACGATCGCCTGCAGTTCGCCAGCCCTGCCTGCAAAACAGTGCCTTCAGGTTCGTGACGTGTACTACGACAACAGCGGCATCATTACCGGTACAAGCACATGGCGTGTATTTTATCTCGACATCGAAGGTTACCGGCATCAGGAAGGCACCGGTCATATCTTCCGTCTGAAACAGTACAATGTTCCGAACGCACCGGCCAATGCAAACGAAGCCTATATTCTGAATATGATCGTCCAGTAACATTATGCTGTTTGCATATCTAAAAACCGA
Organism: uncultured Oxalobacter sp.; assembly: GCA_964602435.1. Classification (GTDB taxonomy): domain Bacteria; phylum Pseudomonadota; class Gammaproteobacteria; order Burkholderiales; family Burkholderiaceae_D; genus Oxalobacter. The sequence continues at coordinate 4,489 of CAZRQR010000103.1, read as the reverse complement.
TGGCATCATCCATCGGTTTTTTCATGAGTATTTCCGGATATGTCTTCAACTACCGGATATCGTCCAGAATCAGTGCTTGTCCCATTTTATCCGGACTTTTTTCAGAAAACAGTACGGCGTCTGACCGCCTCAAAAGCGCGGATTGCCTCAGTCAAAAGATGCCGCAATTTCAACCTGTCTTCCTGCGGCATAAGCCGGACGGCATCTGGCGCTCCGGCCGGAACAGAATGTATCAGGCCGGCTGCCTGACGCAAGCAGTTGAAACCATGTTGCAAATTTCTTTTTTCACGGTTTCCCAGTCCATTTCTTTCAAGCAACTCGAAAAGGGTTCCACGCAACCCGGAATTGTCAAGGTTCTGCAAACCATCCGGCAGGACTTGTCCCCGTCCGTTCTCCTCGTGGAGCCATTCGGCAAATCTCTCCAGATTCACGATCAGATTACGCAAACGGCCATCCAATATCGACCCATACATGTACACAAACAGCTGGACATGATTGTCTCTCTGTCTTTTCACATAAAAGAACAATGTGACAACTATCGCCAGTACAATAATGACGCCCGCTATTGACAATATTTCCTGCATACCGACTACCCCGGCATATTTTCCGCAAACACTCCTGCCGGCAGAAATGACAGGACAACGGACTTTTCAATAAAACCGATCATCAGGCACTGGACTCTTTCCGAAAAGGCATTTGCATCCAAACAGAAATCCTGAATGTTATGGATTTCCGGAACGAATCCTGCTTCCGGCAATACCATCGACAACACCTGTTTTTTCCCGGCGAAAATTCCGGTTGGCGATTCCGGCGGAATGGTATTCTACGCCAGCCGTACAATCACGAAAACATGCCATGCCGTTCTCCCTGAAAGAAGCACACCGGCATTCATGACAAGACACTCAGCGCCGTTCATCATATTTCCTGTCGGATCCCCTAGCTTGTTCCACAGGATATTTCAGGGCATTTTTCTCCATTTTTTTCAGGGCGGCCTGTTGCAAATCGATTTTGGCCAGAGATGCAAAACGGATCAGATACAAAAGGATATCGGCCAGTTCTTCTTCCGTATGTTCACGCACCGATTCTTCGGCATCGATCTCCTGCCAGCCATGCTGGCCCCGTGTCCACTGGAATATCTCAAGCAATTCGGAAGCTTCGACCGACAGTGCCGAGGCAATGTTTTTGGGAGTATGAAATTGCCCCCAGTTGCGTTCGGCAGAAAACACTTCCAGCTTTTTCGCCAGCATATCATCGTCGATCATTCCATTTCCTTCCCGTTTCCTTCCAGTCCCGGCACGATTTCCCTGTTACCGGATGAAATATCGGGGGAAACATTCTCGATGACCCGAATTTTCTGGAAATCCCTGCCACTCGGCTGCTGATACGCATACAGGCCGAATTGCGGCAAGATGGAATAAAGGTGATCAAATATATCCGACTGGATAGCCTCGTAATCATTCCAGACAGTCGTGTTTGTGAAACAGTAGATCTCAATCGGCAGGCCTGTCGCACCGGGATCCATCTGCCTGACCAGTATCATATCGTTTTTCACGATTTTCGGATGATTCAGCAGATACTGTTCCACATATGCCCGGAATGTGCCGACATTGGTCAGCCTGCGCCAGTTGGCAACATCATCCAGTGTATTGTCAAATCGGCTGTTCCATTCTTCGATTTCCCTTTCCTTGTTTGCTAGGTAATCGCGCAGCAACCGCAACCGGTGAACATTGACGTTTTCCTGTTCCGTCAGAAAGTGAATGCTTGTCTGGTCGATATAAATCGACCGCTTGATCCGCCGTCCACCCGATTCCTGCATGCCCCGCCAATTCTTGAACGGATCGGTAATCAGGCGGCGTGTGGGAAAAGCCGTAATCGTCCTGTCGAAGTTCTGCACCCTGACGGTATGCAAGGCGATATCGACTATTGTCCCATCGGCATTAAGGTTCGGCATTTCTATCCAATCTCCGACCTTGACGAGACCGTTTGCCGATATCTGGATACTGGCGACAAGCGACAAAAGGGTATCCTGAAAAACCAGCATCAGTACAGCTGCCATGGCTCCGAGCCCCGAAAGAAGAATGACAGGCGACTTGTCGATCAGCGTCGCGATAATCAGTATCCCTGCAATCAGATAAACTCCAAGCTTGACCAGCTGGATATACCCCTTGATCGGACGGCTGGCCGCAATCGGCCGGTTGTTGTAAACAGCTTCGACAATATTGAGTGCCGTGCAGAGCGCCATGGCCAGTGTCAGGATAATGAACGAAGCCGCTACTGTCCGGACAACAAAAGCGATTTTTTCCGGAAGATGGGGCACCCATGCAATACCGTGTGTAAACGCCATGGCAGGCACGATATTGGCCAGTCGTGCAATGCACTTCTCGAGCAGGCTGTCGCCGATATCGGAAATGGGAGTCAGACCGAGCGCCCTGTGAACCAGGCGCAGCAGGACTTTCTTGACAATAAAATTCAGAAAGCAGGATACCGCAATCAACAGACTGAGCGCAGCCAGCGTATACAGAAACGGCGAATCGTCAAAAAAGGAAAGATATTCGTTAAGCAGGGATATCATAAAAATACATGTACGATGCAGGCAGTTTACGTTACATCCTGTTCAAAGACAGAAACGGCAATTGCGCAGGAATATAGCATATTAACGCCTTTCCGGTAGCTGGTCGCGCTGCGAAACCGGCTCTTTGCATACTACTCATACCGCCATCATGTGCAGTCATTCCACCATGTCGCCCCGTTCCTTCCGAAACGGAAAAGTGGCATGAGACACTCCTGTCAAAGTACGATATCGTCTTCCCGTTACATCCGAAGTCATGACAATTTCCGCAAATGAGACCTCTTTCTCGAACGAAATTGGTATCATGGGCATTATTTTGACGATATCTGACAACTTTTACGACCATGGCATCACAACAACAGGGTTTCCCTTTCAGTGGACTGAAACCAGAATCTGTCTGGAAACATTTCGCCGCTCTCTGCCGCATTCCCAGACAGTCCAAGCATGAAGGCCCCATCAGAGACTATCTCCGGAAATGGGCAACAGAACAGGGATTTGCCAATATAATCGATAAAGGCGGCAACCTCATTATCCGCAAGCCTGCCTGTCCCGGCCGCGAAAAGATACCGGGCGTCATTCTTCAGGCGCATCTCGATATGGTCTGCCAGAAAAACGATTCCGTACAACACGATTTTTCCCGCGATCCGATCCATGCCGTTGTTCGCGGCAATCTTGTCCTTTCCGAGAACACGACACTCGGCGCGGATGATGGCATCGGCGTCGCTTTGGCTCTGGCTGCGCTGGAAGACAGCACTCTGGTTCACGGACCGCTGGAAGTCCTGCTGACAGTCGATGAGGAAGAAGGAATGGGTGGCGCCAGCAAACTGGCCACCGATGTACTGCAAGGGAAAATCCTGCTGAATCTCGACAGTGAAACCTGGGGCGATTTCTGTCTTGGCTGCGCCGGTGGCATGGATATTCCGGTTGAACGCCGGGGACATCCCGAACCCTTTCCTGCAGGATGGCAGGCCGTACAAATCGACATAACTGGTTTGCGTGGCGGCCATTCCGGCATCAATATTCACGAAGGACGTGGCAATGCCATCAAGATTCTGGTGAGAATTCTTCATTCACTGGAAAGCAGGTTCCCGATATCTCTGTCAAGCCTGACCGGAGGCACTGCACGCAACGCCCTGCCGAGAGAAGCTTCCGCCATTATCGCCATACAACCCGAAAACATGGCCTTGCTGGACGATCTGTTGCAACAATGGCAAAACCTGATCCGTCAGGAGCTGGCCGGAGTCGATGAAAATATCCGGATCGGCCGGAAATCCGCAACAGCCGGTGAAGTCATGTCCTCTGCCGATCAGCGTATCTGGCTGCATTCATTACATGCCGCACCTCACGGAATATGGCGAATGAGCGTCTCCGCCCCCTGCTCTCCGGAAACGTCGAACAATCTCGGAACAGTGAATCTGCAACCGGACAACGGTTCATGCACGTTTATGGTTCGCTCAACCATTGACAGCGCCTGCAATGCGCTAGTGGAAGAAATCGCCAGTCTGTTTTCCCTGTCCGGCATACAGGTTAGAAAAGAAAACGCCTATCCGGGATGGACGCCCGACCTTTCATCTCCCCTGCTGGCGCTTTGCCGCAAAATCTACCGACAGGAATTCGGCGGTGAACCGGCTACTCATATCATTCACGCCGGACTGGAATGCGGTATCCTGAAATCCAAATACCCCGGTCTCGACATCATTTCATTCGGTCCGACCATCCACAGTCCTCACGCTCCCGGAGAATCCGTCGAAATCGATACAGTCGGAAAATCGTGGCAGTTCCTGAAAGCTCTATTGAACGCGATCGAATGAAAACATCCAGAAAGGCCGGATAACGGACGCAAGAAAAACATTTATCAGCCGTGCAGTAAAACCCCGTCCTTAAGGAAGAGGATACATGCAGGGATTGCGAAGCGATCCA
>CAZRQR010000102.1:0-5065 GCA_964602435.1 uncultured Oxalobacter sp. | reverse complement strand
GGGGGAGGATGTCAAAAAATCAAGGGCTTAAATGAGCCGTTATATACGGTTGCCTTGCCGAAACAGGGCCGCTCCTGTAAAATCCTCTCCTATTTTTACCGGTTGTTAATATGGCCCTTCTGTCATTCCCTTGCAGAAAAGGCTATCGTTCGGGGCCTGACATTTTCAGAACCTTTTTCCCTGTATTGCAGAGAAGTGCACTTTCTATCATTGGAGTAGGACATGTTTGCTAAAGACCATACCCTTGCTCAGGTCGATCCGGAGTTATGGGACGCTATTTTGCGTGAGAATACCCGTCAGGAAGATCATATTGAACTGATCGCTTCCGAAAACTATTGCTCGCCGGCAGTGATGCAGGCGCAAGGCTCCCAGCTGACGAACAAGTATGCGGAAGGTTATCCCGGCAGGCGTTATTATGGCGGTTGCGAATATGTCGATATTGCCGAACAGCTGGCGCTGGATCGTGTCAAGAAACTGTATGGTGCGGAAGCTGCCAATGTCCAGCCCAATTCCGGTTCACAGGCCAATCAGGCGATCTTCCTGGCCATGTTGCAGCCGGGCGATACCATTATGGGAATGTCGCTGGCGGAAGGCGGGCATCTGACTCATGGCATGGCGCTGAACATGTCGGGCAAATGGTTCAATGTCGTTTCCTATGGCCTGAATGAAAAAGAGGAGATCGACTACGACAAGATGGAACAGCTGGCTCACGAACACAAGCCGAAGCTGATTATTGCCGGTGCCTCGGCCTATTCACTGCGTATCGACTTCGAACGTTTTGCCAGGGTTGCCAAGGATGTCGGCGCCTATTTCATGGTGGACATGGCTCATTATGCCGGCCTGATCGCGGCTGGTGTCTATCCAAGTCCGGTACCGTATGCCGATTTCGTGACGTCCACGACGCATAAATCACTGCGCGGACCGCGAGGAGGCTTTATCCTGATGAAACAGGAATTCGAACGCAAAATCAATTCCGCGGTTTTCCCGGGATTGCAGGGTGGCCCGCTGATGCATGTCATCGCGGCGAAAGCGGTCGCTTTCAAGGAAGCGTTACAGCCGGAATTCAGGACATATCAGGAACAGGTCATCAAAAATGCCAGTGTCTTGTCGAAAACACTGATTGACCGTGGTTTCCGCATCATTTCCGGACGTACGGAATCCCATGTCATGCTGGTGGATCTGCAAAGCAAGAATATTACCGGCCGTCAGGCAGAGACGATTCTGAACAGCGGTCACATTACCTGCAACAAGAATGCGATTCCGAACGATCCGCAGACACCGTTTGTGACGTCTGGTATCCGTCTGGGCAGCCCTGCGATGACGACGCGCGGTTTCAGGGAAACGGAATCCGCGATGGTGGGCAATTTGCTGGCGGATGTCATTGAAAATCCGGAAGATCAGGCAACTATTGAACGGGTTCGTGCGGAAGTCAGAAAACTGACGACGGCTTTCCCCGTTTACCAGCGTTGAAACGTTTTCCGGAGATAAAAAGCCACCGTTTACAGGTGGCTTTTTTTATCGGTTAAAATGCTGTTCCGGGTTTTGATGAACAATGTCCACGGGTAAAAAGCATGACTGAATCAAGCAATATCACCAACCTTTCGTCTTTGACAGGCCATGAATTTTTCATGAAACGCGCGCTGGAACTGGCCAGAAACTGTTCTGTACTGACTTCTCCGAATCCGAAAGTCGGTTGCGTGATCGTCAGAAATGGGCAGATTCTTGGTGAAGGATTCACCCAGCCGGCAGGAAGGAATCATGCTGAAATCGAGGCATTGAATGATGCTGCCAGTCGTGGGGAGAACTGCCGGGGGGCAACGGTCTATGTCACGCTGGAGCCATGTGCCCATTTCGGACGGACGCCACCTTGTGCGGACGCCTTGATCGGGGCAGGAGTGTCCTGCGTCGTGGCTGCACTGGAGGATCCCAATCCACTGGTCGCGGGGAAAGGATTTGAAAAACTCGGGGCGGCCGGAATCCATGTCATCCGTGGTGTGATGGCCAGAGAAGCCAGAGAGATGAACCGGGGTTTTCTTTCCCGTATTGAACATGGAAGACCATGGGTCAGAATGAAGGTGGCAGCCAGTCTGGATGGCAAGACCGCCTTGTCCAATGGCGAAAGCCAGTGGATTACATCCGAGGCGGCCCGAGAAGACGGACATCGCTGGCGGATGAGGGCCGATGCCGTCATGACCGGTATCGGGACTGTGATGAAAGACGATCCGAGACTGGATGTACGGTTGCCGGATGTGGTCAGGCAGCCGGTGCGTATCGTGGTGGACAGCCAGCTGAAAACCCCGCTGGATGCACGGATTCTCCAAAATGGCGAGACCTGGATTTTTTCCGCCAATGCATCGCCGGTCAAAATGGATGCCATGAAACAAAAGGGGGTTCGGGTCTTTTCCGCCATTAACGATACGGGGAGGGTGGATCTGGCGGACATGATGAAAACGCTGGCAGAAAAAGAAATCAATGAAATACATGTCGAGGCGGGAGCGACGTTGAATGGCGCGCTGGTTCAGGCCGGGTTTGTCGATGAAATGCTGATATATCTGGCGCCGTGTTTTCTGGGCAGCGGCAAGAATATGCTCAGCCTGAACCAGATCGACAGGCTGGCCGACAAGATTGCGTGCGATTTTCATGAAATCGTGCCGGTCGGCCATGATTTGAGGATTCTGGCCAGACTGACAAACTAGGGAGACAGGCGTGTTTACAGGAATTGTGGAAGCGGTTGGAAAAATCAGGTCGGTCACCCGGCAGGGGCAGGACGGGGATGCAGGGGTCCGTCTTGAAATCGATGCCGGCAATTTGCCGATGGACAAAATCAGGACAGGCGATTCGATCGCTGTCAACGGCGCATGCATGACGGTTGTCGAAAAAACGGATAATGGTTTCAAAGTCGATGTTTCACGTGAAAGCCTAGACAGGACTGTGGGGCTGGACCGGGTACAGGAAGTCAATCTTGAAAAAGCGCTGGCGCTGGGCGACATGCTGGGAGGGCATCTTGTTTCCGGACATGTGGACGGGGTCGGTATCGTGCGCCGCTTCAGCCCTGTGGCCGAATCGTGGGAACTGGTTGTGGAAGCACCTGCCAGTCTCGGGAAGTTTCTGGCTTACAAGGGCTCTGTCGCCGTCGATGGTGTGTCGCTGACGGTCAACAGGGTAGAGGATACGGAGACAGGGTGCCTTTTTTCGATCAATCTCATTCCGCATACAGTCGAGGTGACAACACTCAAACATCTTGAGGAGGGTTCGAAAGTGAATCTGGAAATCGATCTGATCGCCCGGTATGTCGGGCGTATGCTGGAGGCAGGCGGGAATCCTGCATGATCCTGCATGGGAGGGCGGAAAACGCTCTCAGGAAACCGTATCCGCATCCGCTTTTTCCATGATTCCGGCGGGCAGCAGTGTTTTGAGCCGGTACTGGCGTTGCCTGTAATTGCCTTCCGGTCCGGTCGGGCCGCAATCCACTTTTTCGAAAAGGCGGGCGATTCTGGACAGGGTCTGGCGTTCCCTGCCGGTCTGGATCAGTATCAGTCGGCGTTTGCTGCGCCGGTAGTATTCGCGGATATCGACCAGCAGGCAGTGCCCCTTGTCGGCTGAATGGATATCCAGAAGCAGCGTTTCCGGACGGGAAAGGCCGAAAACAGCGGCCAGTTCGATCCGTGCCGCCAGAAACGGGTGGCTGTTGACGGTTTCGCGTGTCAGATATGGCAAGGCAGCTTCGGCCCATGAAGCCGGTATGGCCCTGTCCGCGATTTTGTTGAGCATCAGTGCCGCTTCTGTCTCGCCGTTGCCGACGGCTTTCTGAAGCCAGTAAACCGCCTGGATGTCATTGGACTCGTCTTCCCGCCTGTTTCTCCATGCGTGCATGCCCCGTTCATACTGGGCTTTCGCATGTCCCAGATTCGCCGCGATTTCAAGATAACGCTGGGCGTCCTCCATGTTTCGCTGTGAAAATTCCGCTTTCTGGTAAATCTGCGACAAGGCGTACCATGCCTTGGCTAGTCCCTGTTCACCTGCATGGGTCAGCCAGCGGATGGCCTTCTTGAAGCTGGTCGAACTGGCGCCGGTGGAAATACGCCTGCCGTATTCATCCATTCGTGCATGCCACAAGCCCAGCAGGAATGCAGCTTCGGCATTCCCGTGCAGGGCGGCCGTTTCCCACATGTGCCGGATTTCTGTGGCATGACCGTTCTTTTTTCTGAACAGGATCTGGCCGCAACGTAGCAACAGGCGGGCGGACCGTTCATCCGGCACGGATGCTTCCTGTTGTTGTGACAGGTCTTGCATCAGGGAGTGTGCGATAGGCGTGGCTAGTTGAAGGAAGGCGTCATCATCGGCTTTTTCCCAAGCGTGTTCTGCCAGGGCAATCTGTGCCTGGAGAACACCTGCATCGGCGGCGCGTGCCGTCCATTTCAGGGCGCTGTTTTCCGCAGGCGCATAATCTGGCGAATTCTTGACCAGTTCGGCCAGCAGCCATTGCGCTTCGGGAATGTCGTGATCGACAATTGCCTCAAGGATACCGATGGCTTCGGCACGCCTTTTTCCACTGGAGGCTGTTTGCGAGGACAGGATCAGTTTTGCCAGAACGAGGCCCGCCTGATCGTTTCCGTGCCCTAACGCTTCACGGTACCAGCTTTCGATCGCTTCCCTGCCGGAATAGGTTTTCGCCACTTCGTACGGTATGTGGTTGCCGATCAGCAGTTTGGCGTCCGTATTTCCCTGAATGGCCGCACGGCTCAGCCAGTGCAGTGCCGTCGTCAGGCTTTGTGGCAGGCTTTTGCTGCCGAAAAGATACAGCTTGCCCAGCGCGCATTGGGATTGCGCGTTTCCCGCACGCGCCTCGCGCAACAACTGCAATTCTTCACGGCTGGCCATTTGACAAAATGAAAAGTTCGGTTATTCGGCAAATGAACGATACATTCCGCTCCCGGAACAGGGAATATCGTGTTTTCCTGTCCGGCGATGAATACCGCCTCCCGTTTCCGGAAATGGAATCTGAAATGTTCAACTGACGATATTGTGCGTATTAAAAGCCGGTCTGTTACCTGTTTTTTGATGG
>CAZRQR010000101.1:0-5231 GCA_964602435.1 uncultured Oxalobacter sp. | reverse complement strand
GGCACTGGGATGGACGACATGGCTGGGCAGATCCCGGAAGGTCAGGGAAATTTACAGGTATAGTGAACGCATGGACGACTAGAAGGACAGGCCGGATTTGCCGGTGTATCCGTTGGCTTCATGGAGAAAAAACGTATGGAAAACAGCGAACCGGTTTGCGAAAACAGAAGTGGAGATCCGTTCCCCGATGCTCCCAAAGGCATCGGAGGGTGGCTTGCCTTTCTGATTGTCATTCTGACCATATTGCATCCGTTGATCAACATCGTCATGGTGGCTTCCGAATTCGGCAGGGTGGAACATGAAAATCCAGCATTGCTGCAAATACCCGCTTTCGTTCAGTACAAATGGTTCGGCTGGGGCGTTGTCCTCGTCTGTTGCGTCATCAGTATCGGTGCTGGCTACCGGCTCTGGAAAACCCGCATCTGGAAATCGGTGAAAGAAGCCATTATCTCCATCTGGCTTATCGGGCCGTTCGCAACCGTTGTCATCGCGGCGTATCTTTTTGTGAATTTCGGTTCGGCCATGTCCGGAACGGTTGTGGATATCCTCGGCAGCCTGTCACGCTCGCTTTTCTTTGCGGGAATCTGGACGGCTTACCTGCTTCGCTCGAAAAGGGTCAGGAACACCTATGTCAGGGAAAGGGAAGAAACGCACCGGTCATTTTACGGTTTCTGAGCCGGTTCCGGCAGCATAATAGGTGTTTTTGACACGGACCGACCGGAGCAGATAGCCGGTCCATATCGCGCACTGGACGGCAGAAGTGACCATTACGATATAAAACGGCTTGATCGCATGGGTGAAATCGAAATGGAAAATGGCGGAAGCGGCCGCAGCCTGGATGACCGGGGTGAACGGCCCAACCAGCCAGATCACGCCGATGGCCAGCTGGACGGTCATCGGTTTTTTGATACGCCAGAGTGCATAACAGGCGGCAAAACAGAAAAAACACATGATTCCGAAGATGATCCAGACAGCCACCCGGTACTGTACCCAAGCTGGATTCGCTTCCAGTGCCGGCAATACCCGCGCGGAAACGATGAAATCGTAATAAAGGTTCCTGAAACCCATGACAGGTGTATAACCCGCCAGCATCACTATCAGCAGCAGCAACCAGCCGCCAACTCCTTTCAGGGCAGGTACGGAAGACCGGATTTCAGGGTTCATGCGATATTCTCCTCAGGTCGGATGGTCGGTTTGTCGGAAAATCCACTATACCAGCCGGGGACGGAATCCGTTTGACCAGGTGCAAAAAAAGAACCTTACGATAGCGGAAAAACGGTTCAGGCTCCCGAACGCATTCACGTACTGGATACGAAGATCGGGGAACGCGTTCACCACCTAAACCCTGAAATCGGGAAATGCCTTGACGACCTGTACATGCCCATAAAGCGATTTGCCTTTCAGGGTACAGTTTGCACCGACATTCCCTGCGCAGGTCGGCAGAAACAGCAAGACAAGAAGAATTGGGAGAAAAAGTTCTGAAAACGGGTTACGGAAAAACATGATATTCACCGCAAGAAACCGGCAATGCCTGCCTGCAACCGGAGCCATCGCCATGTTATGGCCAGAAAATCACTTCGTCGTCCTCTTCACGGGATTTTCCGGCAGCTTTTCCGGAAACCGTACAGGACGGAACAGGCGCATGGCGCCGGAAAAGAATATGGAAAAGATGATAAAAAAGACACAACATGCCGATACTCTGTAAAGCCGGGTGCAAAACCGTTCCATCCATTGTGCTGCCGCGAAACACGGTGTCATCTTAAACCTTTTGGATAATGCCGTCATCTTTTCACGTTATTCCGAATGATTGTCCGGCTGTTTGTCACGTGTGGCGAGGGGCATATACCGTATTTCAATATCCTATCCCTGTTTCGGATATGAATGCGGAACCGGCAACGATGGCAGGGATGTGCACATGCCGTTTGCGAAACCGGATATGCTATGGCTGACCGAAGTTTTTTATCGCTTACCATATTCTTCATGGCGCCATGATTGTGCCCTGAAAAAGAAATGTGAACCAAGCCTCCTTCGGAAGAAGCGAGGTCTTTTTTATAGGAGAAAACATGACAAGATTGCCTGAAAAGACGGTACTGGATAGTAGCAAGGCACCGAAAACGACCACGGGAGAAATGAAAAACGCGTTGGGTTAACTGCGCGACTACATGAACGAATTGCTGGAAAACGACAGCGGAAACAAGGACGCGGCGAGATTGGCGCTCGGCATCGATCTTACGGAATGGACAGGCAGAATCGATGCAAAAGCCGATGACGCTGCCATACAGTGCAAGGCCGATCGTTCGGAACTGGGAAGCAGGACACAGGAACTGGAAAATGAAATCATGAAAAGAGGGGTGCCGATGGGAACCGTCGTGATGTTCACCGCGGTCGAACCGCCGGCCGGTTACCTGAAATGCGACGGATCAGCAGTTGGTCGTACGACCTATCCCGAACTGTACGCGGCCATCGGAACCACCTACGGAGAAGGCGATGGAGAGACCACCTTCAATTTGCAGGACCTGATCGGGCGGTTCGCAGAAAGCAGCGCGACACCGGGAACGGTGAAAGAAGCAGGATTGCCAAATATCACAGGAACTGCTGTTATCTGTCAAGCGTTTGGTGTACAGGTTGCCTCTGGCGCATTTTTCAAGCAGGTAACGTTGGTGATGCATATATTTCTGGAGCAAGTATTGCAAATAGATACATCCAATTAGGGATAGATACCTCCCGCTCAAACGCCATCTACGGCAACTCCAATACCGTCCAGCCAGCTGCACTGCCCCTGTTGCCCTGCATCAAGGCCTCGATGCAGTTACTAACCCCGGACTGGTAGATATCACGGAACTGGCCAACGAAGTAGCGGGAAAAACCGATAATTCTTTATCGAACTTGACGTCAGAAGGGAAAAGTAAATCCATTCGGCACGAAAAAGCGGACAAGGGCGGTTTCATGGCGATTGCCGTCGGCGGGACAGGCAAGGGTATAATCGGCACCTTTTCGGTACTCCGGTAGGCGTGCATTACGGAACGAATGGCAGGGTGACGGCTGCCGACATCGCCAGTTTGTGGCAGAAAAGCAGGCGGCGGCATCCGGCAATATGGCGTCCCGACTGCTGAATGGCACTGCATGGAAACGGGGCGGCATAATGGCACCTTTCTGCCGGAAAAAAGGAACAATGCCGGTAAAATCGGCAAACAGGAACAATATGACAGACAGAAATCCATGAAAGACAGAAAAAGGTTAACCTCGGTCGCTCCGATGCTCGACTGGACGGACCGGCATTGCCGTTATTTCCACCGCCTGATCAGCCGCCATACTTGGCTTTATACAGAAATGGTCACGACCGGCGCACTGCTGTACGGCGATGTCGCCCGGCATCTGGACTTCAGTGATGAAGAGCATCCCGTGGCGCTCCAGCTTGGTGGAAGCGAGCCGGATGATCTGGCACAGTGTGCCAGGTTGGGGGAAAAATGGGGATACGACGAAATCAACCTGAATTGCGGCTGTCCGTCCGAACGGGTGCAGAAGGGCGCTTTCGGCGCCTGTCTGATGAAGGAATCCACACTCGTCGCGGATTGCGTCAATGCCATGAAAGATGCCGTATCCATTGACGTGACGGTCAAGCACCGTATCGGCATTGACGATATCACGACGTACGGTTTTGTCCGCGATTTCATCGGGGAAATCGCTAGGGCGGGATGCCAAACCTTCATCGTCCACGCCAGAAACGCCATTCTGAAAGGCTTATCGCCAAAAGAAAACCGCGAAATCCCCCCCTTGCGTTACGATGTCGTGTACCGGCTGAAAAAGGATTTTCCCGATCTGGAAATCCTGATCAACGGCGGAGTGGAAACGGCGGATCAGGTCGGTGAGCATCTGAAACACGTTGATGGTGTCATGATAGGCCGGGCTGCCTATCATTACCCTTGGCGGATGATGGAGTTCGACAACCGTTTCTATGGGGACGATTCTCCGGCCAGAACGCCGGCCGATGTGGTGAGTACCATGATTCCCTATATCGAAAAACAGCTTTCCTTGTACGGGGAAAAGGGCCTGAAAATGCACAGAATCACGCGCCATATGTTGGGTATGATGACCGGCCTGCCCGGGGCAAGGCGCTTCCGGCAAATCCTTTCCGACCCGGCCAGACTGGCGTCAGGCAGGCCCGCTGCCGTTCTGCTGGAAGCGCTGTCGGCGGTTCGCCTCTGAAAGCATGTTGTTGCATGCGTGTCCACAAGGCATTTCGGACATGCTGGAAGGGAAAGCCTGCTGTGGTGTTTTTGGCGCGTACAGGAAATAACCGTGATTGATCTTCCGCTTGCACCACAATCGACAATGCTGCCGGACTATTCTTTGCCGTCCTGCATGACTGTTTCCTTTCCGAGGGGCCAGGCAATGACATATTGTGACCGGAAGGCCTGAACCGTCTCTGCACGGATTTCTGCATCATGACGAGGCAAAACACGGAAAGAACGGACTGGTCGTGAACATGTTCGACAATCGTCGCATGTCCGGAACAAAACGCTTCACGGGGCATGGTGCTGCGGAATCTGCTAATATGGGATATCACGCAATTCGGAGCGAAACGGAAAATCCCGACAGGGGACGGCGCTTTTACGTTACTGGCGATGCTGATGTCGCACCCCTCGCGGGTGCGTGGATTGAAACGTTCCCATCGCTGCGAGGGTACCAAGCGGAGCTAGTCGTCCCCCTCGCGGCTAACAGGGAAAGTATCTACCTAATGGAAACGGTAGTGAGGGGGTGTCGAGCGAGCACCCGGATGTCGGGGTGTTTTGTTGACAGGGTTCCGGCATTCTGTCCGGCGAGTGTCGACGACAGGTGTCGGTCAATGCACGGTGTATGGTTTCTGGCCCGAGGGGAAGAACCGGCCGAAATGGCTTGGCCGGTACGAATGGGAACGCTTTAAGCAAGGACGCGGATGGGTACGAAAATCCGACCGTACAGCCGACAATGACCTAGTCAACGGTATTTTAACACGGACTGACCGTTTCGGTCTCTTTTTCCGGCTGGATATCCTTGCGTATCTTCTGGGTCAGGCAGCAAGCGATATAACACAGGATCGTGAAAGGAATGCCGCAATAAAGGGCGATACGCTGTTCGGGGTCGAAACCAGAATCACGAAAACCGTATCGGCCGCGACCACACTGGAAGACAGTACCAGCAGGCCGCCGATCATGCTGAATGTCACAGGCATCATGCCTTCGTTCCCCGGA
>CAZRQR010000100.1:0-5259 GCA_964602435.1 uncultured Oxalobacter sp. | reverse complement strand
GTAAAAAATGAACAGGGCGACCGGACAGGCGACGGCAGTCAATCAAATGGACAAACCTGACTGTACAGCATGACGAACACACAGTATGAAAAATACGGCTTTCGTTTCGTTCTGTACGATTGCAGACAGTCAGTCCTGTTCATGGAAAAATATGTGTGTCCGATACACCGGATACAAGCAAGAACCCATCGCATTGGCGAAACAAATCCATATTCACGACATCCGGACATGACGGCATGACTAAAGCCATTACCTGACGGTTCTCTGCCTGTCATCCACCGGCCTGTACGGTTTTGCCGGTTTGCAGCAAAACCGGGATATTCGCCAATCGGTCGCCTCGCGGTACAATACAGGAATGTCTAAGATAATTGCCATTGATACCTCATCCAACATCGCTTCTGTTGCTCTGATGTGCGGCGAAACTATCCATTCCGCATCCAGCGAAGACTTCTCGAACCATTCGCTCACGGTCCTTCCCATGTTGCAGGAACTGCTCAAAAAAGAAAGCCTGACTGTCGCTGGCTGCGATGCCATCGCATTCGGTTGCGGTCCCGGATCTTTCACAGGCCTGCGTACCGCATGTGGAATCGCACAGGGCCTGTCTTTCGCGACATCCCTGCCGGTCATACCGGTCGTGACACTCGAGGCCATGGCGCAAACTTGCCACGAGCGGACCGGTGCAACCGATGTACTGTGCCTGTTGGATGCCCGAATGCATGAAGTTTACTGGGCTCAATACCGGCTTGAAAACGGCCAGTGGAAAACCGTTACCGCCCCCTCTTTGACAGCTGCATCCGGCATCACGCCTGAAGGAAAACCGGCATTCTGTGGAAACGGCCTGTCCGCCTACGCGGGTGAACTGGTTCACGTTACCGGAGAATCGCCGCAATACCCGGATATCTACCCGCATGCCGAAGCGATTGCCCGATTGGGGAAAACCCGTCTCGGTCGTGGTGAAACGGCAAGCACAAGGGAAATCCAGCCGCTGTATTTGCGCAACAAGGTCGCACTGAAAACGGTTGAGCGGTTGGCGCTGAAGGAAAAAATGGCATGAGCAGCACGAACCGGACTGAAACGGAAGAAACGGAAACTTCCACATGCCATGCACCTGACGGCGAAATCCTGACATTCGCTCCGATGCTGTTCAAGGATCTGCATGAAGTGTACTACATCGAACAGAGCGTTTTTTCATACCACTGGACATATCCCAACTTCCAGAGTTCCGTCGCACAGGAAGACTACGGTTGCGTATTGCGTAACGCCTCGGGGAAAATGCTCGGCTATTTCATCGCCATGGATGTCGTCGGTGAAATGCATCTTCTCAAAATCGCCGTGGCGGAAACATTCCAGGGAAAAGGATACGGCCGGCTGTTGCTGAACAGGGCCGTCAATCTTGCCCGTGAACTGGAAATGGATTCCATGCTGCTGGAAGTGCGCCCGAGCAACGGGTCGGCCGTCGCGCTGTACAAAAATACGGGATTCAAAACGATCGGTATCCGCAAGGGCTACTATATCGATACGAAGGAAGATGCGCTTGTCATGAGGTTGGAATTATGAATGAACTGGACGACGACACCCGCGAACGCTATCTGAAAGAAATGGGCATCACGGTCTGGTCTCTGCGTAACACCGCACAGATGCCCGAAGATCCGCCGCCTGAAACATTCTTCAGCGACATGCCTCCGCCGGCGCCATTCGACGAAGATTCTTCCGCCTTCATTTCCCCGGAACCGTCACCACCCGTCGAAATGGCAGTGGAGCAGGGACCTGACAGCTGGGAAAAGATACTTGGCGAAATCGGCGGCTGCCAGCGCTGCCATCTTTGTACGACACGCAACCGTGTCGTACCGGGAACCGGCGACAGAAATGCCGACTGGCTGTTCGTCGGCGAAGGCCCGGGATTCCATGAAGACCAGCAAGGTGAGCCGTTCGTCGGACGTTCAGGCAAACTGCTGGACGCCATGATGGCTGCCATGCACATGAAACGGGGAGAAAACGTCTATATCGCCAATGTCGTCAAATGCCGTGCCAGCGAATCGGGAAAAGACCGCCAGCCGACGGAAGAGGAGGCCGCCACCTGCATGCCGTATCTGGAACGCCAGATCGACCTGATCAAACCCAAAATCATGATCGCGCTCGGCAAGACGGCGGCCGCCGCACTGCTGAACACCGACCGTGACGTATCGCTCGGATCGCTCAGGAACAGGGAACACTTCTTCCGCAACGGCGGCCGCAAAATCCCGCTGGTCGTGACCTATCATCCATCCTATCTTCTGCGCACGCCGGGCGGCAAGAAACAGGCATGGCAGGACCTGTGCTGTGCCATGGATATTTACGACGCGGAAATGAAAAAGGAAGAATAGGGTTTCATTCACGCGGTTCCGTCACGAATCCCAGTTTTTCGATCCCAGCTTTCTGCGCGGCGCCCATCACCCGGACAACGTGTTCATATGCTGCCTTTCTGTCTCCATACAGCCTGATTTCGGGCTGCGGATCGGCCAAAGCCGCCTTTTCAAGTGCATCCGCCAGTTCCCTGTCATCGACAGGATGGCTATCCCAGCGAACCGCACCATCCGCACCGACGGATACCGCCACCATCACAGGGTCAACGACCGTATTCACCCGGCCTGTCCGGGGAAGATCGACACTGATCGATTGCGTCAGTACCGGTACCGCCAAAATGAAAATGACCAGCAATACCAGCATGACGTCTACCAGAGGCGTCACGTTGATTTCATTCATGACTTCTTCCTGATCGTCCAGACCGTCACCGAATGCCATCTCAGTTTTCCTCCGTACCCTGCATGCCGCCCACGAATGGCTCTCCCGTCAGAAGCACTCCATAAAGCTGGCGTGCGAAACGGTTGAGTTCTCCTGCAAAACGCCGATTGATACGAATCAGGGCGTTATAACCCAGCACGGCAGGAATCGCGACAACCAGACCGAGCGCCGTCATGACAAGCGACTCGCCGACAGGTCCCGCGATCCTGTCGATGGAAGCCTGTCCCGAAATACCGATGGAAACAAGAGCATGATAAATACCCCAGACCGTACCGAACAGACCGATGAACGGCGCCGTCGCGCCGATGGATGCCAGAACGGACAGGCCGCCTTGCATCTTTGCAGTACTCTCGTCAAGCGAACCACGTAGACTTTCCGTCAGCCATTCGGCCATTCCCATCCTTTCCCGCAGTTTTTCCGGGCCATCCATATAGTATGCCGCCGCCGCCATACCTTCTTTCGCCAGTGCATGGAATGGATTGCCTTCCGGACGCGTTTCCAGCATTTCCAGCCCCTTTTGAAAGGAAGGCGCTTTCCAGAAAACCGCGACCCGTCCGGAAAGGGTGAACAGCTTCCATGCTTTCCACACCCGCATGACGATGATCGTCCACGACATGACAGACATGCCCAGAAGGACAAGCGCCACAAGCCGGATGATCCATCCTCCCTGATTCCACAATGCAAGTAAACCGTAAGGATTGTGTTCCATTCCAAATGCCTTGTCTGTTCCGTCAATCGTCCAGAGAAAACCTGACCGGCTGCACATACCGGTAAGCCACCGGGAAACCGTTTCTTTTCGCCGGGACGTACTGCCAGCGGCGGACCGTTTCCAGCGCCGACGCATCCAGTCTCGGAAAACCGCTGGACCGTTTCACCCTGACATCGCTGACCGTCCCGTCCGCCTCGATCATGACGGACAGGACAACGACACCTTCCTCGCCCATCCGGCGTGAAACAGCCGGGTAGGGCGGTTTCGGATTCTTCAGGAAACCTGCGTCGCCATAAGGCCCGGAGAAACCCCCGGAACCGTTTCCGGCGTCGCCATGCCCACCGCCGCTGCTTCCATTGCCGCTCCCGTAAGCGGATGTACCGGCAGATACGTTTTCATTTCCATTCGGGATTGCCCCGGCACCGGCAGCATCGACAGTTCCTGTCGCACCATCCGTTTTTTCCGATGGCACAGCAGGCAGTTTTTCCTTATTCGGTACCATCTGTTTCCCGGCCGTTACCCGGTCCGAATCATCATCGCGTGCTTTCACCGTCCTTTTTTCCGCGGCATATTTCGTCGTTTTCGTACCTGTTCCGCCAGACATCGGCCGTGTTTTTTTCCACAGTGTCCTGTCAGCGCCGTTCTTTTCCCCGGCCTGTCCGGAAAGAGTATTCCCGTTTCCACCACGACCACGCCCGTTGTCCCCGGCAACCAGAATACCCGTCATGGGTGCGGCCATTTCCGGCTCGTCGAAACTGCCATTCCATCCGATCCAGACAGCTACAAACAGATGAACCGACAACACAACGGCAAGACTGACCCAGCCCTCACGCGACATGAAACGCGCCGTAAATGGTTCTGCAAGCGGATTGTCTGCTTTTTCCATAAAAATGTGTATTCGGCCGGACAAACGGTTGTCGCCGTTCTTCCCACAGCAGCTATTGTAGCCGCGAAAGGCGGCGAATCCCATATGCGGAAATATTCTTCATATATTTTGCCAAATCCGGAATCGCGGAAGAAACGGCCTTTCCGAAAAATGTTCCGTATAGCCACCACACGGATGCCTTATCCCGCTAGGAGCAAACCGCCGCTACAAGAAGTCGCCATCCACGGCAAATACGATGTATTCGTATCCCGTGTGACACGGCCATGCGCCCCCGGCTTGCCGCCAGCAACCGGCGGCATATTCCGGTTAAACCGACATCTGACTTTTCCGCATCGTCCAACGGAACCTTTCGGGAAACACCTTACCTGACTGATATGAAACAAGCAGTTTGATAACATTGACTGGAAAAATCTTGCCTCCCTGCTATATTGAAAAAATTTCCGATGAATCCGGAACAGAAATCATATCGACAGCCGTTCATGTTCGGGAACAACGGCTGTGGAGAGGAAAACATGACGACGACAGCGATATCACACACGGAAAACGGAAAAAAGGCCTCGGAGACAATCCGGGAAAAGATACGTCAGGCGGGAGATCCGTTATCGTTACTTTTCTATTAGGGGAAAAACACCATATTACGGTTAAAGACGGAAAAATCTTTTGTACCGATGCTAACTTTCCTTTGCTTTCTTTTGAATTGTTTGATGAAATAGTGGAGTTTCTTTTTGACATCCTCCCCCCGCCTGAAGGCGAGAGATTCCTACGGAGTCAGAGCACAATGCCCTGATCTCTTCGGTGGGTTCCTGCTGCTGGCGACCTGACTGCATCGCTCACTTCACAGGCCAGCCGGGCATGCCCCGCCCTTGGTATGTTTATCGCGCCG
>CAZRQR010000099.1:0-5301 GCA_964602435.1 uncultured Oxalobacter sp. | reverse complement strand
TGTCCGACTCATACTGCGCTTTCTGATACGCCAGAGCACGGTTGAATACGAAACGAGTACATCCGCAGAACTGTTTTATCCTGCGGATATGTTCCCCTCTTGGCATCAGCTCGTATCGGAACGCTTTTCTGATTTGCATGGTATCCCTGATATCCTTCTTTTTCTGATTCCATACCGAACCTGAAACCATGCAAGAGTTCTCTCTTCTGGATCGCTTCGCTATCCGTGCCTTATATCCACCACCTGAAGAACGGGGCTTTACGGCGCACTAGGTAATATCCATACAAACAATCGGAACATCTGTCTTTTCATGAAAGAATATGATGAAACAGACAATAACGGAAATGAACGGCAGAAAAAACCGGATTTCAACCCTGTCAAAATGACGGTAAAATCCGTGCCAGTCTCAGGTAAAAAACGGCCATCAAAACCTGCTCCGGAAAAAACAGGACTTTATTTTTCATGAACGAACCGACAATTGCCAGATCTGCCGACACTCTCCGGAAAGCGATTTTTTTCATTCTCCTGCTGGCCTGTCTGACACCCTATATCTCCATTCCGGTCGCCTTGTTCATGGGACTGGCCTTTGCTCTCTTTTTCCGGAATCCTTATACCGACCTCAGTAAAAAAACCTCAAAATACCTGTTGCAGGCTTCCGTCGTCGGACTCGGTTTCGGCATGAATCTGTTCGAAGCCCTGAAAGCGGGAAAAGAAGGCATTATTTTCACGATCGTTTCGGTATTCGGTGTTCTTTTGCTGGGCGTTCTGACCGGAAAGATTTTCCGGCTTGAAAAAACCATCGCTTATCTGATTTCGGCAGGAACCGCCATTTGCGGCGGAAGTGCCATTGCCGCAGTCGCCCCTATCGTGAAAGCGAAAGACACGGAAATCTCCGTTTCCATCGGGACAGTCTTCATTCTGAATGCCATCGCCCTCTTTATATTTCCCGTACTGGGTCACATGCTCGGCATGTCCCAGGAGCAGTTCGGAACATGGGCCGCGATTGCCATCCATGACGTTTCTTCCGTTGTCGGTGCCAGTGCCGCCTATGGCGAGGAAGCGCTCAAAATCGCCACGACTGTCAAACTTACCCGAGCGCTGTGGATCATTCCGGTCGCTGTCGTGACATCCTTCTTTTTCAAACAGAAATCGGACAAGATTTACAAACCCTGGTTCATCCTGTTCTTCACCTTGGCCATGCTGTTCAATACATTCCTTCCCCTGCCCGAACTGGTTACCGGCAATATTCTCTGGCTCGCCAAAAAAGGATTCGCCATTACCCTGTTTCTGATCGGTACCGATCTCTCCATCAAGGTTATAAGAACGGTCGGCATCAAATCCGTATTGTTCGGCGTGGTATTATGGGCATTCATTAGTATTCTGAGCTTTGTCGTCATCACTCTCCTGTAAACTGGTCCGTGCCTTCGAGAGGGAAACATGAAAATCGCAACCTGGAATGTCAATTCGCTTAAAGTGCGTCTTCCTCAGGTTCTCCTGTGGCTGCATGACAATCCGGTCGACATTCTCTGCCTTCAGGAAACGAAACTGACGGACGAGAAATTTCCCCTGACAGAAATCGGGGCTGCCGGTTATCAAGCCATATTTACAGGCCAGAAAACATACAACGGGGTCGCCATTCTTGCGAAACAGCCGGCATCCGACATCATCAGGAACAATCCTCTTTTCCCGGACGAGCAGCAACGCATTGTCGCGGCCACATTCGGAAAAATACGAATCGTTTGCGCCTATGTTCCAAACGGCCAGGCAATCGGATCGGACAAATACCAATACAAAATCGGATGGCTGAAAGCATTGCGTGACTGGCTGGCAGAAGAAAAGAAAAAATATCCCTATCTTGCTCTTTTAGGTGACTATAATATCGCCCCGGAGGATCGTGACGTTTACGATCCCGTTGCATGGGAAGGAAACGTTCTGGTTTCCGAACCGGAACGTGCCGCTTTCCGCGCCTTGCTGGATATCGGTCTTGTCGATGCTTTCCGTCTTTTCGAGCAGCCCGAGAAATCCTACAGCTGGTGGGATTACCGTCAGCTCGCTTTCCAACGCAACCGCGGATTGCGGCTGGACCACATCCTGCTTTCCCAAAATCTCGCTTCCCGTTGTACCGCCTGCACCATTGACCGCCTTCCCAGAAAATGGAAGCAGCCTTCGGACCATACGCCCGTCATCGCGGAAATCGGATTATGATCGCTAGAGCAACCGCAAACATTGAAATGCAGAAACCGTAACGTCCGGCAGATATCCAATGGGTATTGTTCTTCTCAAGACATTCTCGTTTGTCCTGCTCATGAAATCCTGAAACGGAGGCGACAAAGGCCCTTTTTGAAACAGTTTTGCATTTCCCGTACCGGCCAATACATCAAAACCGCGACGGCACAATATGCCTCAGGGTATAATTTCATACTTATATCAACGTCATAATCCGAAAACCATTATGGAAGCAGAACGTATCAATTCAATCTCCCACCGTATCGCCGACCTCTCCGATCGCGAGACTGCCTTACGGGGGTATCTTTGACTTCGCTGCCAAGTCCGACAAACTTGAGCAGGTCAATGCCGAACTGGAAGACCCCGATGTCTGGAACGATCCCAAAAAGGCACAGGAACTCGGCAAGGAAAAAAAATCACTTGAAAACGTCGTTCTCTCACTAAGCCACATCAAATCCGCCCTAGCAGATGCCGGCGAATTGTTCGACATGGCCAAGGAAGAACAGGACGACGAAACCCTGAAAGCGGTCGAATCCGATGTGCTCGAACTGCAGAAACAGATCGAGAAACTGGAATTCCGCAGGATGTTTTCCAACCCGATGGATCCATGCAACTGCTTCATCGATATCCAGGCCGGCGCCGGCGGCACCGAAGCCCAAGACTGGGCATCCATGATTCTTCGCCAGTATTTGCGCTATTGCGAGCGCAAGGGTTTCAATACCACAATTCTGGAACAGTCAGATGGAGAAGTCGCCGGTATCAAGACTGCCACCATCAAGGTCGAAGGCGATTATGCCTACGGTTACCTGCGTACCGAAACCGGTGTTCACCGGTTGGTCAGAAAATCGCCTTTCGATTCTGCAAACGGTCGCCATACCTCCTTCTGCAGTCTTTTCGTCTATCCCGAAGTGGATGATTCCATCGAAATCGACATCAATCCCGCCGATGTCCGGGTCGATACATACCGTGCATCCGGTGCCGGCGGCCAGCATATCAACAAAACGGATTCCGCCGTCAGGCTGACGCATATGCCGACCGGCATCGTCGTCCAGTGCCAGAACGACCGTAGCCAGCATCGCAACCGTGCCGATGCATGGGAAATGCTCAAGTCCCGGCTGTATGAACTGGAACTGCGCAAGCGCATGGCGGAACAGCAAAAATTGGAAGATTCCAAGACCGATGTCGGCTGGGGGCATCAGATCCGTTCGTATGTGCTTGACTCCTCACGCATCAAGGACCTGCGCACCAATCACGAAACCGGCAACACCAAGGCTGTTCTTGATGGCGATCTGGATGATTTCATCACGGAATCGCTTAAACAGGGCGTATGAAACACTTGCAGACCGTTTACCCAAACACTGAATTCACATCGTATCATGACCACGCAAACGAAAAAAAACGAGCCGGCAGCACCCGTCCAGGATGAAAATTCCATCATGGCCGAACGTCGCGCCAAACTGGCTGCCGTGCGGCAGGAAGGTGTCGCCTACCCCAATGATTTCCACCCTACGCACAAGGCTGCCGGTCTGCATGAGCAATATGACAGCCAAAGTAATGAAATGCTGGAGCCGGCGGCCGTTCACGTCTGCGTGGCAGGACGCATGATGCTGAAACGGGTGATGGGAAAAGCCTCCTTCGCTACCCTCATGGATGCATCGGGTTCACGTGCGGACGGCCGTATCCAGCTTTTCATTTCCAACGACACCATCGGCAAGGAAGCGCACGATGCTTTCAAGCGTTACGATATCGGCGATATTCTCGGCGCGGAAGGAACGCTCTTCAAAACGAAAACCGGCGAACTGACCATCCGTGTCACTTCCCTGCGTCTGATCACGAAATCCATCCGCCCTCTTCCCGACAAGTTCCACGGCCTGTCCGATCAGGAAATCAAATACCGCCAGCGCTATGTCGATCTGATCATGAACGATGAAACACGCCGTACCTTCAAGGCGCGTACGGCAGCCATCGCATCCATCCGCCGCTTCATGGGTGAAAACGGATTCATGGAAGTGGAAACCCCCATGCTGCATCCGATCCCGGGAGGCGCCGCAGCGAAACCGTTCATCACTTACCATAATGCGCTGGATATGCAGATGTTCATGCGCATCGCACCGGAACTGTACCTGAAACGTCTTCTGGTAGGCGGTTTCGACAGGGTATTCGAACTGAATCGCAATTTCCGCAACGAAGGTGTCTCGCCAAGGCACAATCCGGAATTCACAATGATGGAATTCTATGCAGCCTATGCCGATTACAAATGGCTGATGGATTTTACCGAAACGGTCATCCGTCAGGCTGTTATCGACACCTATGGCACACCGGTCATCACCTATCAGGGACGTGAACTGGATTTTTCAAAACCGTTCCACCGGCTGACCATTCTGGAAGCCATTTCAAAATATGCCTCCCAATATACCCACGAACAGTTGAACGATACGGAATTCATGAGCGCCGAACTGAAGAAATTCGGTGTCGAACTGTTGCCGACCGCGGGTATCGGCGCCATGCAGCTTGCCCTGTTCGAGGAAACAGCCGAAGCGAAACTGTGGGAACCAACCTATATCATTGATTATCCGGTCGAAGTATCGCCTCTGGCCCGTGCATCCGACACACGGCCGGATATCACCGAACGGTTCGAGCTCTTCATAGTAGGACGCGAGATCGCCAACGGTTTCTCCGAACTCAACGACCCTGAAGACCAGTCTGCACGCTTCATGAAACAGGTCGAAGCCAAGAACGCCGGCGATGAGGAAGCAATGTATTACGACTCGGATTATATCCGTGCACTGGAATACGGCATGCCTCCGGCAGGCGGTTGTGGCATCGGCATCGACCGTCTGGTCATGCTGCTGACCGATTCACCCAATATCCGCGACGTCATCTTTTTCCCGCACATGCGCCGTGAAGAATAAAAAGGGGCATCCCTGTCTTTCAACCGCCGGCAAATTGCCGGCTTTTTTCATGCCACGATCCATTCCGACTGTTACCTAGTGCGCCTTATATCCCCGTTCTTTAGGGTAGTGGATATAAGGCGCGGTTTTCCCTAACCAGGTGTTTGCTGTTGTTCAATGTATT
>CAZRQR010000098.1:0-5504 GCA_964602435.1 uncultured Oxalobacter sp. | reverse complement strand
AGAAAGCCGGCACAAATTCCGTTCTACGAAAAAATTGGCGTTATTTTAACGCAAAGTATTGATAAATCGTACCAAACCGGATGCCAAATCAGGCAAAGCCGCCATTTTTTTTGACCATTCATATCCATGCCGGTTCAATAGCGGCATGAATTTCCTGAATCCGTCCCAGTCTTTCGGACCGATATGACGGTCATCCACACGATTCCACAGTTGCCAGAAATATCGTATTTCCCGTGCGTCTTCTTCTGAAATACCGGTCAGATAACGCTCCAGAAAAGCGGTCAGTTTGTCCAGATGAACATGGTCTTCCTGAGGATAAATATGCCAAACAAAAGGGCGTCCTGCCCATTGGGCCCTGACAAACGAATCCTCTCCCCGCACAAAATTGAGATCGCACGACCATAACAGGCGATCATAATGATTCTGTTCGATCATAGGAAGAATCTGCAAGTCCAGCCTACCGGCAGAAAAACGGGTTCCGGCAACAGCAGGCCTGTTCATGAATGACTGGACGGTTTCCACAGCGGCTCCTTCAGGAACCAGACACAATACATCCTGTTCACCATCCCTGAAAGATTCCAGCAGAGATACGACAGGTGCTTGCGGATAACAGAAAAGGGAAACAATAAACTGTTGCTGCCGCGCAGAAATACCGATGGATGATAGAAAACGGATGACACGTTCCATGTCACGCTGAAATGCATCACGTGCCTCGAACAAGCCCTTCTCCCGGATCAGACCTCCCGTTTTCCGGGTAAAACCGGGAAAATAAAAATACTTGGTCAAAGGAATCCACGATTGCGGAGACGCCATCAAGTGGCTGTTTTCCACCCACGATTCCGCGCTGAGGTACTCGAGATTAATCCAAACCGGTGCAATTCGTCTGGCAGCCATTTGCCTGACATAGTATTCAGGCAAACGCGCGCCGAACCCCTCAATAACCACATCTGGAACATCCTCCGCCGGTACCTCAGAAAAAGAGGAAGGCCAAAAGCAGACATTGACACCACAGACGGTTTGTTCCGTACATCCGGCGATTACCTCAGGACAGATTTTTTGCAAAACGGCAGGCCGGTCAATCCACAGTCTTACCTGGAAACCATATTCAGCTGCAAGCTGTCTGGCCAGCCGCCAGCAAACCCCTGCATCGCCGAAATTGTCAACAACCTGACAAAACAGATCCAGTCGCAAAGATGCCGAACGACAAGCCATGTCCTGTCAATACCTGCAAAAGGATATGTTTTATTCAGCCGATTTCAGCAAGGGCAGCATCTGGCCAAAGACTCTGGGTGTTCCCGCCACAATATTGCCCGATTCCAGAAAACCTGATTCCCCGTCAAAATCGGATACAATCCCGCCCGCTTCCGAAACCAGAAGCGCTCCGGCGGCAATATCCCAGATTTTCAGCGACTTTTCATAATATCCATCATACCGCCCGCAGGCGACATAAGCCAGATCCAGTGCGGCCGATCCCGGGCGCCGGACAGCCTGGCAATTCAGGGTCATGGCTTCGAACATGCGCAGAAATTCCTTCAGTGCCTGAGGATCTTTCCTGCGACCCGCGAACCCGGTACCGATCAGTGCCTTTGCCAAGCGATCCGTCTTGCTGACCCGGATGCGCTTGTTATTCAGAAACGCGCCGGCCCCCTTGGTCGCCGTAAACAGGTCGTTATGAACCGGATCGTAAACAACGCCCTGTGTGACAACACCACGCTGTCTGAGTGCAATGGAAATGCAGTAACATGGAAAACCGTGAATGAAATTGGTCGTTCCGTCAATCGGATCGATAATCCAGACATTCTCGCTTTCATCATTCAGTCCATTCGAGGCACCTGATTCTTCCGCCAGAATGGCATGCGTAGGATAAGCCGTCAGCAAAACATCGATAATCGCCGCTTCGGCTGCCTTGTCCACCTCCGTCACGAAGTCGTTCTGATCTTTTTGTTCCACTGCAATCTGTTCCAGATCGAATGAAGCGCGATTGATAATTGTTGCGGCACGACGGGCTGCCTTGACCGCCATGTTAAGCATTGGTTGCATAGTATTTTCGTAAAAATGGCAGCACCGGCCATACCCGAAAAGCTGGCACGGTGCCATAATGATTCATAAAAAACCGGACGAACCAAGAAAGCGCCCTTCAATATTCAGGGCCTGCAATCCCGTTTTCCACAAACTTTATATTGTAAATGAACCAGCCGAAAACCGATACATCCATTTTCCGTACCTTGCGATTTATCCTTGTTGAAACCAGCCATCCCGGCAATGTCGGTGCGACAGCACGCGCCATCAAGACCATGGGATTCGGACAGCTCATACTCGTTCGTCCCCGTTTTGCAAATGTCCTGACCCATGAAGAAGCCATTGCATTTGCCAGCGGTGCGCAGGATATACTGGAAAATACAAAAATCGTCGATTCCATCGACACAGCGCTTGAAAACTGCCAGTTTGCCGCGGCCATTACCGCCAGACTCCGTGAATTTTCCCCACCAGTCCTGACTCCGAGAGAGTTCGCAGAAACCGTTTTGACAGACCCGCATATCCACTGTGCCCTTGTTTTCGGAAGTGAACGCTACGGTTTGCACAATGAAATTGTCGAACGGTGTCATGCGCTGATCAATATCCCTGCCAATTCCGACTATTCATCGCTGAATCTGGCACAAGCCACACAGATTCTGGCCTATGAATGCCGTATGGCCTTGCTTGCCTGCAACGGAAACATGGCGAAAAACAGGCATATCGGCTTCCATGGCGATCCAGCTTCTGTCGAACAGATCAATGGCATGTTCGACCATCTGGAAAGCGCACTGATCGCTATCGGCTTTCTGAATCCGGCCAATCCCAAAAAACTGATGCCCCGGCTGAGAAGGCTTTTTTCGCGCAGCCAGCTGGAAACGAAAGAAGTCAATATCCTGCGTGGCATTGCCCGCCAAATCGAAAAACACGCCCGTCCCAAACCGGACTGACTAATGCCATGTCCTCAAAAGGCCGACAACCAGCCCTTCAATCCGGAAACTGTCGAACTCCCGGCTGATCCGGATTGGTTCGAAATCAGGATTTTCAGAAACCAGTTCAATCGCTGTTCCGGTTTTCCTGAAACGTTTGACAGTCACGTCATCCCCAATCCGTGCAACGACAATCTGACCATTCCGTACCTTTTCCGTTTTTTTGACAGCGATCAAGTCCCCTTCCAGAATGCCGATATCCCGCATGGACAATCCTCTGACCTTCAGCAGATAATCCGGTTTTTCCGGAAACAGGGATGGATCCAGCCAATAGGTCTTTTCCACATGTTCCTGCGCCAGAATGGGAGAACCCGCCGCGACACGGCCTACCAATGGAACGGCATACTGCGCCATGCGATCCGTACCGGATACCGGCATTTTGCCTTCATCCTGCAACAACCGGATACCTCGCGAAATACCCGGAACCATTTCGATGACCCCTTTGCGGGCCAGTGCCTGCAAATGTTCTTCAGCCGCATTGACGGACTTGAAACCCAGTTCGGTCGCGATTTCGGCACGCGTCGGCGGAAAACCGGTTTTCTCGATTGATTTGCTGATAAGATTCAGTATTTCCTGTTGCCGTGCTGTCAGTTTGATCATGAATGTCCCGCAAAGCCGATTATTTACTGGCGATATTGAACTGTAAATTTTTATAGCCTGTTGATTTAACCAGTATTCTAAAAGAAAATTCTTCTTTCTTCCAGTTTCCGCAGCGTATATTCATACAAAAAACCGCCATGCCATCAGCAAGATATATTGCACAAAAACGACTGGCACAGTAGAATAACGAGTTTTCTTCTTCCCGCACCTGACTTGACGCCGGGGCGGGCATATTTTCAAACGTCCAAAAGGAGTATGCATGCGTCACTATGAAATCGTCTTTATCGTTCATCCTGACCAGAGCGAACAGGTTCCGGCCATGATCGAACGTTACAAAAACAGCGTCACTTCCCGCGGCGGAAAAATCCACCGTGTCGAAGACTGGGGCCGTCGTCAGCTGGCTTACATGATCAACAAGTTTGCCAAAGCCCACTATGTTCTGATGAACATCGAATGCGATAGTGAAACCCTGAAAGAACTGGAAACGGCATTCAAATTCAACGATGCCATTTTGCGTCATCTGACCGTCAAAATGAAACATGCTGAAACTGGTCCTTCCCCGATGATGAAATCGGCACAGAAGGAAGAATCTGCCAAGGCAGCTGCTGCACCTGCAGAACAGTCCGCTTCAGCCTAACAAAACCGCGACAGGAGACTTCCCTGATCCCCGAGAACCGGTTTTGTCTGACCGCCAGAATACTGGAGCGTGAATCCGTCCGATACACACCTGCAGGTATTCCTGTGATATCCGCCCGGTTGTGGCATCGTTCACAGCAGACGGAAGCAGGAGCGAACAGGAACGTGGAATGCGAAATATCCGCTGTCGTGATCGGCGATATGGCGAATAAATTCGAAAGACTGGCAACAGATACGTTTTATCGTTTCACGGGTTTCATGGCGACAAGAAGTTTCAAAAGCAAAAGTCTTCTGTTTCATATCACCGGCTTTTCATCGATTGAACAGGCCTAACCTTTTAGATACAGGAGCCAAAAATGGCATTTGGTAAAAAATTCGACAAGAACAAAAACAAAGACAAACGCAAACAACAGAATCCGCTGTTCAAACGCAAAAAATTCTGCCGTTTCACGGTAGCCAATGTTGAACAGATCGATTACAAGGATATCGACACCCTGAAAGATTTCATCCAAGAAAACTGCAAGATCATGCCGGCCCGTCTGACCGGTACCAAGGCACACTACCAGCGTCAGCTCGACACAGCTATCAAGCGTGCACGTTTCTTGGCTCTGTTGCCTTACACTTCCCTGCATTCCGCCTGATTTTTGCCGGATAATCTAAAGAATATTGGAGAAAAAAATGCAAGTAATTTTGTTGGATAAAGTCGGCAATCTCGGCAATCTCGGTGATGTCGTCAAAGTCAAGGACGGATATGCCCGCAACTACCTGATTCCCCAGCGTATGGCACGCCGTGCTACTGCTGCCGCCATTGAGGAATTCGAAGCGAAACGTGCCGAACTGGAAAAGGTAGCGGCAGAAAAACTGGCGAACGCCCAGGCACAGGGCGAAAAACTTGCCGGTCTGACTGTCCAGATCCTGCAGAAATCCGGTGTGGATGGCCGTCTGTTCGGTTCTGTCACCAATTTCGACATCGCAGAAGCATTGACCCAACAGGGTTTCGACATCCACAAGGCTCAGGTTCGCCTGCCACAGGGTCCATTCAAGACCGTTGGTGACTTCCCTGTCGCTATCGCCCTGCATTCCGATGTAGTTGTCGATATTACTGTTTCCGTTCTCGGAGAACACGTCTAACGGGGTCACGACCTGAAAAAAGCCCGAAGAAATAAATTCTTCGGGCTTTTTATATGGCTGCTTTTACAATGATTTGACAGATTTATTTTTTCTTGCGGATATGATGAACCAGAACCGGAATCTGGCACAGATTCA
>CAZRQR010000097.1:0-5587 GCA_964602435.1 uncultured Oxalobacter sp. | reverse complement strand
CCGCACAGGGCCTGCTGGACGGCCCCGCTACGGATAACAGCATACCCATGCTGTCGTAAAACTACAGGACATCCAGCGGCATTTTGTGATCCGGCGGAGGGAAAATACTGTCCAGTTTTTCCAGTACTTCCGGATCCAGTGCAATATCCCAAGCCTTGCGGTTTTCCTCAACCCGTTTGACGCTGGACGATTTCGGAATCGGTATTGTTCCCTGATGAAGAAGCCATGCAAGCGCCAGCTGTGCCGGCGTCATGGACAATTCCTCCGCCATACGTTTCAATCCCGGACTTTTCAAAAGACGCGTCTGGTACAGCGGAGAATAGGCCATCACTGCGATATTCCGTTTTTTCATCCAAGGAAGCAAATCCCATTCGATACCTCTTGACGCCAGATTGTACAGCACCTGATTGACGCAAATATGGCCATTGTCATACTGCGATGCTTCCTGCATGTCGTCCAGATCGAAATTGGATACGCCGTATGCCCTGATTTTTCCGGCATCAAGCAGCCTTTCCATGGCATCGAATGTTTCATCAAGCGGATATCCGCCACGCCAGTGAAGCAGATACAGGTCAATATAATCCGTTCCGAGACGCTTGAGGCTGCGTTCGAAAGCGGCAATGGTTCCCTTGCGGCTGGCATTGCCCGGCAGCACCTTGCTGACAAGGAATACCTTGTCACGTCTGCCGGCAATAGCCTCTCCGGTCACTTTCTCGGCACCGCCTGAAGCATACATTTCCGCCGTATCGATCAGTGTCATCCCCAGATCGATCCCTTTTTGCAAAGCAGCGATTTCATCTTTTCTGGACGATGAGGATTCTCCCATAAACCAGGTACCCTGCCCCAAAGTCGGCATCGTGATACCATTCGCCAAGGTGATAACATGTGAAGGCATAATCTGTTTTCCTGAATAAATGTTTATCAATCCGGACACGGCAAAATGCATGCAACCGCCCTGCGGAAAATGCCAGAGCCGCCTCCGGTATATGACGTGCATTATTGCATCGGTTCTTCCGTCAGGACAAGAACCTTGAAAATGACGAATCAATGAAAGTGGCCGAGAAAGACTTACCCGACAAATCCGGAACGCACGAAGTGCGCACTTCAAAAGCCTGCCACTGTCATGACCTCTCCGACAATCACTCGCCCTCAGGCTGTCCTCCGGTATATGCAAAATCCATATTGGCCCGTTTCGGCAATGCACTTGAACGTCACCAGAAAATCGTTGCCGTCATCCAGTGGTCAATGATGTTTGTTTATTTTTCCCTGCTTGTTGTCCCTGTATGGATAGCCGCACCTGAAACCGGACTGACCGCACGACTTGTATTCTGGGGAATAGGATGGCCTCTGATCGTATTGAGCATGATGCTGTTCGGGCGATTCTGGTGCGGCATTTTCTGTCCGGACGGAACACTGACCGAACTTATCAGCAAACACGGGAAAAAACGTTCCATTCCCCGCTGGATTCGCTGGAAAGGCTGGCCATGCACAGTCCTGGTCAGTACGACTCTATACGGCCAGATGACCGGTTTTTACAGACATTTTTCCGCGACACTGGCTCTGTTGGCCATTCCGACATGTCTCGCTCTCTTTACCGGTTATCTGTATGGCAACGGAAAACGTATCTGGTGCATGTATCTGTGCCCCGGAAACGGCTTTTTCGGCCTATTGGCAAAACTGTCACCATTCCATTTCCGTGTTGACAGGGAAAAATGGAAACACTTCACAGGCACTGTCAAACGTATCCATTGCGCACCGTTGATCAATATCCGGCAAATGAAGAGCGCTTCCGCTTGCCATGCATGCGGCCGCTGCAGCGGTTATCGCAATGCTGTCGAATTTGCCATCAGAAGTCCGTCACAGGAAATCGTTTCGGCAGACACCCGGTCGATTGCGGAATCGGAACTTTTCCTTTTGATCTGGGGAATAACCGGCATTTGCACCATGTCTCTTGCATGGCATACAAGCCGTTTGTACAGATGGTTCGCAGATATGATCGTGGCAGCCGGCATGCCTTTGCATGTCAACCTGCCCTGGTGGCTGGCCGATAGTCCGGTTTCTTTTTATCGACTGTTCTTCATTGTCATAACCGGTACACTGGTCAGTCTGCTGGTTTACGGTTTTCTTCGCATGGCCGGCAAAATAACCGGCGATACGATTTCATGGCGGCAGCTGGCTTACTGTCTTATTCCGGTCACTGGCTGGGGAATCTTTTTGGGTTCGTGCCGGATCGGCTTCTCCATATGGCAAGAATGCGGCATTACCCTAGTATGGACGACTCCTTTTGAAACAGTCCTTCTGATTCTTGCAACCGCATTCTCGTTCTGGCTGGGTCTGAAAGTCATCATGCAGCGCATTTCTCCGGCACGTTTCGCATCACTGCTGCTTTATTGCGTACCTGTCGCTGTACTGGATTTTCTCTGGATGTTCTGACTGCCTGCCGGAAAAAAGCCTGTCATCATGACAGGCTTTCCAACAATATCCCCGGCGGACTACTCCAGTTCCAGCATCTTGTTTTCCGGCACAGCGGAAGAGGATTCCATTTTCTCCGGAAATACCAGCCTGATTTCGTCATGATCGTCGATATCGACGGTAACGGCACCTCCGGCAACCAGCTTGCCGAAAAGGAGTTCATCTGCCAGCGCCTTTCGGATGAGGTCCTGTATCAGACGCAACATCGGTCGCGCGCCCATCAACGGATCGAACCCCTTTCTGGCCAGCATGCGGCGCAACGGAACGGTAAAGACCACATCGACTTTTTTCTCATGCAACTGTTCTTCAAGCTGCATCAGGAACTTGTCAACCACACGCAAAATGATTTCCTCATCCAGCGGTCTGAAACTGATAATTGCATCGAGCCGATTCCGGAATTCCGGTGTGAACATGCGTTTGATATCCGCCATTTCATCACCTGCGTCCTTGCTACTGGTAAATCCTATTGATGACTTCTGGAGACTTTCCGCTCCCGCATTGGTCGTCATGATGATGATGACATTGCGAAAATCCGCCTTGCGTCCGTTATTGTCCGTCAGGGTGCCGTGATCCATCACCTGCAACAGGATGTTGAAAATATCCGGATGCGCCTTTTCGATTTCATCCAACAACAATACCGCATGAGGTTTCCGTATAATGGCTTCAGTCAGCAATCCTCCCTGATCGAATCCGACATAACCCGGAGGCGCGCCGATCATCCGGCTGACGGCATGACGCTCCATATACTCGGACATGTCGAACCTGACCAGGTCAATACCAAGCGCAAAAGCAAGTTGCCGGGCCACTTCGGTTTTTCCGACGCCGGTCGGACCGGAAAACAGAAAAGCGCCAATCGGCTTGTCAGTCTTGCCGAGACCGGCACGAGCCATTTTGATGCTGGCTGACAAGGCATCAATGGCGGCATCCTGGCCGAAAACGACATTTTTCAGATCCCGTTCCAGATTCTGCAATTTGCTCCGGTCATCCTGATTGACTGTCTGTGGCGGTATGCGGGCGATTTTGGCGATAATATCCTCAATTTCTGCCTTCCCGATCGTCTTTTTCTGCTTCGATTTCGGCAATATCCGCTGTGCGGCACCTGCCTCGTCAATCACATCAATGGCCTTGTCCGGCAAATGGCGGTCATTGATGAAACGTGCCGACAATTCCGCCGCGGTGATCAGGGCCGAAACGGAATATTTGACATTGTGATGGTCCTCAAACCGGGATTTTAGTCCCCGCAATATCTGCACGGTCTGTTCGACCGTCGGTTCATTGATATCGATTTTCTGGAATCTGCGTGCCAATGCATGATCTTTTTCGAATACGTTACGGAATTCGGTAAAAGTCGTTGCACCTATGCATTTGAGCTGTCCGCTGGATAAAGCGGGTTTCAGCAGATTGGACGCATCCAGTGTACCACCCGATGCGGAACCCGCGCCGATAATCGTATGAATCTCGTCAATAAAAAGAATGGCGCCCGGACTATCGTTCAATTGTTTCAGGACAGCTTTCAGACGCTGTTCAAAATCGCCGCGATATTTGGTCCCGGCCAGCAGCGCCCCCATATCAAGGGAGAACACCACGGCATCCTGCAACACGTCAGGAACATTTTTCTGTGTAATGCGCCATGCCAGCCCTTCGGCAATCGCCGTTTTGCCGACACCTGCCTCCCCGACAAGCAGAGGGTTGTTTTTGCGCCGGCGACACAATACCTGAATAACCCTGTCTATCTCGTCTTCACGGCCAATCAGCGGGTCGACACGGCCTGACGCCGCTTCCCGGTTGAGATTCTGGGTATACAGCTCTAGTGGAGAATCTTTTGCAGACGCCGCCTCTCCTTGGACTTCCTCTGCCCCCTCTGCCTGCTTCGATACGTCCGGCTGGGAATTTTTGCGAACACCATGCGATATATAGTTGACGACATCCAGACGCGTCACCCCCTGCTGATGCAGATAATAAACGGCATGTGAGTCCTTCTCACCGAAAATGGCAACCAGCACATTCGCACCCGTCACTTCCTTCTTGCCATTCGATGCAGATTGCACATGCATGATCGCACGCTGGATGACGCGCTGGAAACCCAGCGTCGGCTGCGTATCCACCTCTGCGGTTCCCGGGACAACGGGCGTGTTATTCCTGATGAACTCTCCAAGAACATTCCTGAGTTCATCCAAATTGGCATTGCAGGCTTTCAGCACTTCGGATGCGGAAGGATTATCCAGCAATGCCAGCAGCAAATGCTCGACTGTTATAAATTCATACCGTGCCTGACGCGCCTCTACAAAGGCCATATGCAAACTGACTTCCAATTCCTGCGCAATCATGCTTCCTCCATCGTACACTGCAACGGATGCCCATGCTGACGGGCATGTCTGACAACCTGTTCCACTTTTGTGCTGGCGATATCCCTCGGAAAAATGCCGCAAACCCCTTTCCCTTCATGGTGAACTTTCAACATGATTTGCGTAGCTGTTTCCGTATCCTTGTGAAAATAC
Source organism: uncultured Oxalobacter sp. (assembly GCA_964602435.1). Taxonomy (GTDB): domain Bacteria; phylum Pseudomonadota; class Gammaproteobacteria; order Burkholderiales; family Burkholderiaceae_D; genus Oxalobacter. Next base: position 617 of record CAZRQR010000097.1, on the reverse strand, counting down.
TCCTGCAATACGAAAATCACAAAATCCATCGGTGTGAAATCGTCATTCAAAAGAATTACCCTGTACATCGGGGGTGGTTTCAGAGCGGTCGCCTCTCTCTCGAGAAGCGCCTCGTTTCCCTGTTGCATAACCATTGCTTCAACTTTATATCGACTATACATTTTCACTTGTACGCGAGCGCAAGTCCAGATTTGATAATACGTGTTTTTGTCCGTTCGTGCAGCCAGCGATTTCTCCTGCTCTCCGCTGCCCTCAAATTTTTGGCATTTGTCAAGGATCCCTCCTTTTTTGGGAAAATTGCTTGACTTTGCCGATCTTTATGCCAACAACGGATCCGTTGATAAGGGCAAGGTCCCGCTTTTGTCAGCAGTATGAAAACAAAAGGACTGGTTCGGATCAAATTCGATTTTTTACGATGATTTCGTGAGTATAATGCATTTATAGAAAGACCCTCTTCTATGGTAACTGGTACCGTCAACTGGTTTAACGATTCTAAAGGCTTCGGTTTCATCACCCCGGAAGACGGAGGTAAGGATTTGTTTGCTCATTTCTCCGCAATCAACATGAGTGGCGTCAAAACCTTGAAAGAAGGTCAGAAGGTTCAGTTTGAAGTCACC
>CAZRQR010000096.1:0-5726 GCA_964602435.1 uncultured Oxalobacter sp. | reverse complement strand
ACAGCAACTTGTCAATATTTATTGTGTCGCAGTAAAAAATAATAAGACACATTTTTATCACAAAAACAGATAACTTCCTGTTTTTGAAGGTAATTTGACAATCTGCGCAAAAACGGAATGAATGGGGTATGGTATCGTCAGCGGCTGCGGCGTTTCAGGGTACGCCAGATAATGCTCAGCCAGTCGCCGCCGCGCAAGAGCGGACGTTTGCGGAACACATCGAAACCGGCCGATTCGATCCGTTCAAGGACACGAAGGCCTCCTTGGACAACCAGTCTGAGTTCCCATCCGATTCTGCCCGGCAGTTTTTCCGCGAGGGGAGCGCCCGAACGCATCAGTTTCCTTGTTCTTTCCACCTCGAAAGCCATCAGCGACTGCCAGTTTCTGGTTATCGCTCTTGAAGCGATATCCTGTTGCGTCACCCTGAAATGCCGCATGTCCTCAAGCGGCAGGTAAATCCGGCCTTTTTCCCAGTCCAGCGCAATATCCTGCCAGAAATTGATCAGTTGAAGGGAAGTGCATATCGCATCCGACATACTGCTGTTTTCTTCCGTCGCCGCTTCATAAAGATGCAACATCAGAAGTCCTACCGGATTCGCCGAGCGGCGGCAGTAATCCAGCAGATCGGCATAGTTTTCATACCGCCTGACTGAAATATCCTGGCGGAAGGCAGAAAGCAGGTTCCGGAAAGGCTCCAGCGGAAGCCTGAAATCACGGATGACATTGGATAACGTGACGAACAGCTCTCTTTCCGGCTTTTCGTTTCTTTCGATCCTGTCGATTTCATCGGCATAGAATGCCAGTGCCGCCAGCCTTTCGTGTGAAGTCAGATCACCTTCATCGGCAATATCATCTGCTGAACGGGCAAAGCGGTAAATCACTTCAACCGGCTGGCGCAAATGGGGAGGCAAAAGAATGGATGCCACCGGAAAATTTTCGTAATGCTCGACTGCCATTGAGAACCAGAGGCTGTTTGAAAGCCGTAATGGTAAAACAAAAAAGGCGTTTTTTAAAATGCCAAAAAATGCGCAAACTGGAAATGGCCATGAAAATCAAGAGTTTTCGGTATGAAAAAACCAGAAAACAGGATGAAGAAAGCGAAAAATATCAACCAGTTAAACAGTTTATTTCATTAAACGCCTCAAGACCAGCCGCGATTTGCGAAAAAAACGACAGGATATTCATGGGAATGGCGCGCGGAAGGCCGGCAAGCCGGCCTGATGATTATTGAAGTGTATCCGGTGCGGGCATGGCCGGAACGGGAGCGGAACAAAACGCTTTCAGGGCGCGGAGATCTTTTGCCGCTTCTTCCGCATTGTCAGGGCTTACCATATTGGCGGCTTCGAGAATATCGTCTTCACTGCTTTCAAAAGTGATCATGAAAGATTCACCGTTTCTGGTGATGATAAAGGCTCCCATTATCTCGCCGTTGGACATCCGGAAAACGGGAGGGAGATTGTATTTGTTTTCGAAATGCCTGAATGCGTCTTCGATTTCAGTTTTGTTCATGGGTACTTTTCCGTTATTGGATTGATAAAACATTCTTGTCAGTGATTGCCGCAAGGAATGCGGTCTTGTTCTGGAACAGACCGCCAGCCGGCTCATGACGGCAGTTTACAGAATCGGAAATCCCTCGGTACTGTAATAGCCGGCGTCTTTCAGTTTTTTGATCTGGTCTTCACTCAGAGGAAATTTTTCCTGCTGTTCATAAAACCTGAAATCGCATCCGGATTCCTCGACGATCTGAAGATTGAAAACGATATCGCTTCCGTCAATATAGAAGCTGAAAACTTCATCTGGCAATTCGAAGCCCAGTTCTTCTATAAACGCTCTCGGTACCGGCTTGTCATGATTGTTTCGGAATTCGCTCATATTTGACCCTTTTTCAGTTTCAGTAATCGGAGAAAAGCAACAGCTCCGGTTCGGAACCGGCACAGTCTCTGCAATGGAGGCCTATTGTACCCAATTCAGGTCCTCTTATTCATTTTTTTGTTTCATGAAACGATTGGCCTGATATTGCCGGAGACATACCGGAAAGACCATCCGGAAACCGGAGAATTCCCTTATCGGGAAAAACGGCTAGATCGGGAAGTTTTCATATATGGCAAAAGAGGATTTACTGTATGATTTCACCAAACAGCGGTATGAACAGAAATCCCTGACAGACTCGCGTTGCCTTCATTTTTCTGCCGGTTTCAAAAACAGCGGTCAGGAACATGAATCCGTTCTTTCCGGCACAATCCCTGATATATGCCTATTCATGCAAATGCCCCCTCCGGTATACGATGGAAAATCACCGTCCGGTACCGCCAGAAAATCCTTCTTTGCGACAAATCATCCAAAACAGCACGAAAAATCACAATAACTTTTATCTATTTGCCACGAAAGTGTGGACTTACGGTACTATTACACAGAGAGAGATGCAGTGGAATTTCCAGTGTGCCGGATTGCCGGAACTTTCCGTATAGAAACATTCAAAATACTGCAATCCGGATACACGAATCAAAGCCAGGAGTCACAATGGGAACAAACGAATCTTCAAAAGAACAGGTGCCCACAGAGCAACGCAGGACAGATGGACAAAACAGTGTTTCATCCATCCAGTCTCCGGCACGGGATCACATCGAAACCAGCGAAAGCAATGAATATTTCGAGCAGTACAAGATGAAAGAGGAGGGCATCCAGTCCGTCAAGGCTTGGTCCGATTTCTATAATACGGAAGATTTGCTGGATGTCTATCTTGAAAAACAGGGATATCCTTTTGAGGAACATCCCGAACTCAGGGAAAGCAGCGAATATTTCGAGCAGTACAAGATGAAAGAACAGGGAGCCCACTCTGTCAAGGCTTGGTCCGATTTCTACGATACGGAAGATTTGCTGGATGTCTATCTTGAAAAACAGGGATATCCGACGAATCACGATCTGAAAAACGAAAAACCGGCAGCATGATTCCTGGCATTCCTGTGGCTGCAACAATGGTTACCGCCTGCAGAAGAAAAAAACCGTGCAGGATCATCCCGTAAAACAAGATCGCAGATTTACCACATCCGACTGAAAAGCCTCCCGTCCGGGAGGTTTTTTGTTTCCCGTGCAGCATGAAATCGCAAACAGGACCACATGGTCATTATGACCTGATCCTCTCAATCGTGCCGTTTCCGCCATTGGAAATATCCGGATCGCCGTTATAAACCGGACCTTCATGCACCTGTTCCGAATCGGAATGGCAAAAACATTTCACTTCAAATACAACACAGGACGTTTTGATATGGTGAGTTCCCGGGTATGGGACTATAATGAAGGGACTGCGGGGGTAGCTCAATGGCAGAGCAGAAGCTTCCCAAGCTTACGACGCGGGTTCGATTCCCGTCCTCGTTTGGATATCTCCCATTTCCCTTTTGCCGGTATATTGCCCCTCATCTGTTCAATATAAGGTGACGAAAACATGGAGCACACCGAAGTTCATGCTTCACTATGAAAACGATTGCGGAGAAGAAAATAAAAGGAACATCAGGCTGTCGAAACGTGCTAGAAACGAAAGCGGACAAAAACGAGCTCTCGCTGGTCGCAACTACCGGAGACTATAACCATCTGGTGAACAAACCGGAAAAGTCGGATACGCTGGAAGGCTACGGCATCATTGCCGATACCACCCCGACATCTGGCAGTACCCGGCCAGTCACAAGCGAAGGCATCAGAAATTACGTTGACAGCAAGGTGGAAAGCAAAATCATTCCACGTGGGATGCAGGTTTTTCCCTGCAGATGATTCCGAAATTTGATCTTCCTCATCCAGTCAGAATTTCCTGACATGCTCTGGTCAGGTATGTCTGCACTTATGTGGGCATACCTGATTTGTTTAATTCCAGACTGATATCGCTATAACAGACATCCAGAACCAAACGGCAGTCATTCCCAACAGCACGTCAGCCGGAAATCCGTTCTGTAAAACATTCATACGATTCTTGAGTGATAACATCGGCCAAGCGGTTCCTGTTACTTTCATTCTTATCCGTCAGTCTTGCAAAGGGCGGAAAACACTCCGGATTTATGGAGATGTAACAGATTGATTGCCTGTATCTTTTCCTGTTTTGATTTTGAAAATTGCCGTTCCCTGCAGTAGTCGCCAAACATTGAAAAAACGCAGACGGCTGACCATATATTTTATCTTTCCGGAACGATCGGAATAGCTTGCCGGCGTTTTGTTGGAAATTGCAGCTTGCGCAGAAGAGCCGGCACCGACCGGAACCCTTTCAGGCGAGTTATCGGAAATTGCCAGACGGAACCGGACTATTCCAGCAAATACCGTATGGGAAAGGCGAAGTGCCTGTCCCAAAACCATCGGGCCCGGTACACGGGCGGAATCGCTGCAATCATTCCTTGGTCCGGCAATGCCGCTGGCCTTGTGAGTTGTAACGGATCCCGCTTTTTCCCACGAATTTATCTATGGAAAAACGGGGAACAAAAGAACCTATCCGGAAAATTGCCGGAACTTGATATTTTCAGGAGAAGTATGAGGCCTGTTCAGGTCTTTTCAAATAAACGGGATCCGGAGAATCATGGAGTTGATGGTGCGAGGGAGGGGAATCAGTCAGTGTTGATTTTTAATGGTTTTAAACACATCGGTGTAATTTTTGGGGGAATTGCAATCTCAAAAACTGCCATGCTGACGGGCACTTACTAACCCGCCAGCAACCGTATCTCATCATTTACACTCTTTCCCTCTGTATTTCTCTGCCCAAGCCAAAACGTCCCGTGCCCGCCATCGCGGCTGCGAACCCTTCCCTTGCGAAGGGAAACGATATGATACAGGGAAATCGGGGTTTTTGATGAGCATGTCAACGGTTGTCGTGGAGCATTGCAGACATGCGCCTATTTCTTTTTTCGACCAGAATGCCACGTCAACCGGAACAGGCGAGGAAATTCGATCGCCTATGGCTTTGGCCAGATTTTCCAATGTTGTGTCCATGCTTCACCTTAGAACGGTATGTCTTCGTCCATATCATTTGCAGGATGCGGAGCGGATCGTCTGCCGGTCTGCTTTGCATCGGCATAGCTGTTGCGTCCAGAGCCTTGACTGTTGCCGCTGTCCTGTTTGCCGCCCAGCATCTGCATCGTGCTGGCGATGATCTGTGTCTGGTACCGTTCCACGCCATCGCGGTCGGTATATTTTTGCGTCCGGAGTTTTCCCTCGACATATACCTGTGATCCTTTTTTCAGGTACTGCCCCGCAATCTCAGCCAGCTTGCCGAAGAAAACACATCTATGCCATTCGGTCTGTTCCTGCTTTTCACCCGACTTGTCTTTCCAGCTTTCTGTCGTAGCTACCGAAATACTGGTAACCTGTTCACCGCTCGGCAGATAGCGGTTTTCCGGATCACGGCCGAGGCGGCCGATAATAGTCACTTTATTCACCGACGCCATACTTTCAATTCCTTTCCTGTATAAAAAATCCGATTTTCTATACATATCAAGCGCGATATGTATAGAGTTTTCACATTCCGCCCGCGAACTCTTTTGCCGGTCTGTCACGGCTGTCAAGTGTCTTTCCACTTCGTCTTGAGACCCCAAAAATACCGGCGCTAATCTCCGGTTAAGCGTGTGCAATGGTTCCTGCAACAGCCGACGTCATGGATACAGCCATTGCAGGCTTACAAAGAACGCACCTTTCGGCAGGCGGTCATCTTGTGTCGGGATGCCGCCCCAAGGTCACTATGCCTTGGTGCAAAC
>CAZRQR010000095.1:0-5978 GCA_964602435.1 uncultured Oxalobacter sp. | reverse complement strand
ATCAGTATTTAAAATAGGAAGTTTATATAATAATCGGGGCAACCTGTCCCGATTTTGTTTTTCTGTCAGCGGAATGAACCGGTAACATGAAAGTTATGATGATTCCTTTGTGTAACGAATCGATCCGGTGCCCGGCAGAAACACTGTTTCCGAAGAACGGGACAGGTTGCCGGTCTGTTACATGCCAATGACTGTTGGCTTTCATGACGGGAGGAACTGGCATTCCGGAGTCGGCATCATGGAAAAGTCCGGCCTGATGGTTTTGTGCAGTGCTATCCGATTCTTCCCTCAGGGCAAATATCTCTGGCACGATCCGATTTCATGCCATGACCGTTTGTTGTGAGGCTGCAAATGAATGAGTGGCGGCATGAATGGCCGGTTTGCGGTATGCACAAGCTGTTGTATGGGAAAAATGGAAATGGCGTCAATGGAGTGTTACCATCCTTGCCGATATACTGTGCTGTAAAGAATAAACAGGCGTATGCCCGCCAAGTGACATCATCCATGACAGAAACGACGGAACAGACAGGAAAATCTGCCAGACACAGAAAACATCTCAATCCGCTTGAAGGCGGTCTGCTAGACAAGATACTGCTTTTTGCCTTGCCGCTGGCATTGAGCAGTCTTCTTCAGCAATTGTGCAATTCCATCGATGTCGCGGTCGTCGGAAAATTTTCCAGCAGTGAGGCATTGGCGGCTGTGGGAACCAACGGGCCGGTCATCGGGCTGATGGTCAATCTTTTCATCGGTATTTCCATTGGCGCCAATGTGGTGATCGCCAATTATATCGGCCAGAAAAATGTGGAGGGCATTCGCAACACCATCAGTACCGTCGGTGTGCTTTCCATGATTTTCGGCGCAGTACTGATGGTGGCAGGCATGATTATTGCTCGTCCCGTTCTGATTTTGCTCGATACACCGGAAAACATTCTCGACATGGCGGTACTGTACCTGCGCCTGTTCTTTCTGGGCATGCCTTTCATGATTTTCTATAATTTCGGTTCGGCCATTTTACGCAGCATCGGTGATACCCGGCGCCCCCTGTATTGTCTGATCGTGTCTAGTGTCGCCCATACGGTCCTGAATCTGGTTCTGGTCATCTGTTTTGATATGAGTGTTGCCGGAGTGGCCATAGCCACCACGATTTCTTTTATGATCAGTGCGGCCATGGTGCTTTTCATTCTCATGCGTGAAGTCAATCCATACCGCATGCACCTGATGCGTTCCCGCATTCACTTGACTGAACTGTCCCGTATCCTGCGTATCGGTGTCCCGGCCGGTGTGCAGGGGGTGGTTTTTTCCGTGGCGAACCTGTTCATTCAGGCGGCCATCAACCGGTTCGGTTCCGATGCCATTGCCGGTTCCGCCACAGCACTCAATTTCGAGATTTACAGCTATTTTGTCGTACTGGCTTTCGGCAATGCCGCCGTCACGTTTATCGGACAGAATTATGGGGCACGCCAGATGGAACGGTGCCGGCGTATTTTCAGAATGACATTGGGACTGTCATCACTGGCTCTGGGAATCATGGGATGCTTTTTCATCTGGCAGAAAGCGTTTTTCATCTCGTTTTTTACATCGGATCCGGCTGTAGCGGCATTTGCCGGCGAACGGATGGAACTGCTACTGATGCTTCAGTTCATTACCGCCACTTTCGAGATTCCGGGGGCGGCCTTGCGCGGTCTCGGCCGTTCGGTATTGCCGACGATTCTGACAGTATTCGGTACCTGTCTGTTGCGCCTTGTGTGGATTTATCTGGTTTGTCCGTACTATCCCTCTTTCGATATGCTGCTTGTCATCTATCCGGTGTCATGGATTGTGACGGGCATTCTGGTGTGTGGAGCCTATTTTCTGGTCAGCCGTCGGCTGTATGCCGAGGCCTGAAAAGCGTCGCAAATGCAAGGCAGGACAGGATTTCCTGCCATGCCTGGCACGGTTTTCATTGTTGGCGGGACTGTTCTGGCGTATCTGGATTGTATGGAAATGGCGGATGGACCGGACTTCTACAGTTCCCTGATTCTGTCGAACGCTTCATCGATCCGTTCGACACCGATGACCGTCAGCCCTTCGAGGGGCTGTTTGGGAACATTGGATTTTGGGATCAGTGCAATGGAAAAACCCAGCTTGACCGCTTCGCGCAGACGGTCCTGTCCTCTGGGTGCCGGGCGGATTTCCCCTGCCAGTCCGATTTCGCCGAAAACGACCAGTCCACGGGGCAAAGGCTTGTTGCGAAGCGATGAATGGATCGCCAAAAGAACGGCTAGATCGGCGGCCGGTTCACTGATCCTGACGCCTCCGACCGCGTTGATGAAAACATCCTGATCGTAGGCGGCGATATTGGCATGCCGGTGCATGACGGCCAGCAGCATGGCGAGCCGGTTCTGTTCCAGGCCGACGGAAAGGCGGCGTGCATTGGGCGTCGGCGAGGTATCGACCAGCGCCTGGATTTCGACCAGCAACGGTCGCATGCCTTCCAGCGTCGCCATGACACACGAACCGGCGATCTGCCTTTCATGTTGCGAAAGAAACAGGGCAGACGGATTGGACACGCCTTTCAGTCCTTTTTCCGTCATGGCGAAAACACCCAGTTCGTTGACGGCGCCGAAACGGTTTTTGAAAGCGCGGATCAGGCGGAAACTGGAATGCGTGTCACCTTCGAAATACAGGACGGTATCGACGATATGTTCCAGTACGCGCGGACCTGCCAGCGCACCTTCCTTGGTGACATGGCCCACCATGATGACGGTGGTGCCTGACTGTTTGGCAAACCGGGTCAGCTGGGCTGCGCATTCCCTGACTTGCGCGACCGATCCCGGTGCGGAAGTCAGTGCATCGGAATACAGGGTCTGGATGGAGTCGATAACGGCGACTTCAGGCTTGATACCTGAGAGTGTTCCCAGAATTTTTTCGAGCTGGATTTCCGCCTGCAGTTGGAGGTTTGGGGCCATCAGGCCGAGACGTTTTGCACGAAGGGCGACTTGCGAGCCGGATTCTTCTCCGCTGACATACAGCACGTTTTTTGAACGGGCCAGATTGACGAGCGTTTGCAACAGAAGCGTCGATTTGCCGATTCCCGGATCGCCGCCGATCAGTACGACGCCTCCCGGTACCAGTCCGCCGCCCAGCACACGGTCGAATTCACCGATACCTGAATTGAACCGAGGAACATCGATTGCGTCGATGTCGGACAGTGACAGCACGGGCGCCGTCTGGGCGATACCTTGCCGCCCGGCGGAAAAACGGTTTGACGAAGCCGGTTCGACAATCGTTTCGACGAGAGTATTCCACTGGCCGCAAGCCGGACATTTTCCGGCCCATTTGTTGCTGATACCGCCGCATTCGGTACAGGTATACTGGATTTTCGCCTTTGCCATATGTCGTGCCGTTCAGAATGGAGCTACCAGCATTCCACGATTCTTGGCCGCAGTGACAAGGCGCACATGAGTTCGTAACCGACGGTTCCAGCCGCTTCGGCCACGTCATCGATGGGCAGTCCGTTGCCCCAGAGCGTGACTTCGCTGCCGACATGTGCATCGGGTACCGGCGTCAGATCGACGGTGATCATGTCCATCGACACGCGGCCGACCAGACGGGTTCTTGTACCATTGACGATGACAGGCGTGCCTTCGGGGGCCATGCGGGGATAGCCATCCGCGTAGCCGCAGGCGACGACGCCGATTTTCATGGAGCCCTTGGCGGTGAAAATGCTGCCGTATCCGATAGAATCCCCTTCCCTGATGTTCTGGATCTGGATGATTTCGCTCTTTAGGGTCATGACCGGTTTCAGTCCGTATTGCTTGGCTGTTTTTCCACCCGGCGTACCGCCATAGAGCATGATGCCTGGACGTACCCAGTCGGTGCGGATTTCAGGATGCAGCAGAATGGCGCCTGAATTGGACAGGTTGCGGTCTCCTTTCAGTCCCCGAGTGGCCGCATCGAACCGTTTCATCTGTTCGTCCACGGACAGTACCGGATGGTTTTCCGCTTCCGAATTCGCGAAATGGGTCATGTAGGAAATATCGCGGACATACGGGATTTTTTTCAGTCTTTCCAGCGCACCGCCGTATTCGGAAGGCAGAAAACCGAGCCGGTTCATGCCGGTGTTCATTTTGAGGTGCACATCGACAGGCATTTCCAGATGCGCTTTTTCCAGCATGTCGATCTGTTCGTCGCAATGGACGGCAAAAGCGATATTGTAGCGGGCCAAAATCGGCAGTTCATGGGGATAAAAGAATCCTTCCAGAAGCAGGATCGGCTTTTTCCAGCCGATTTCTCGCAGATGGATGGCAGATTCGATTTCAATCAGTGCGAATCCGTCCGCATCCGAAAAGGCTCGTGCCGACCGTTCAAGCCCGTGCCCATAGGCATTGGCCTTGACGACAGCACAGATTCTGGCTCTGGGTACAGTTGAACGGACAACGGAGAGATTGTGCCGCATGGCAGTGATATCGATATTGGCAACAAGAGGTCTGGTCATGAGATATGCGAAAACTGGAAAATGTCATACTGCGTTTGATGGCTTGCCATGCGAAACGCGTTGAATGAAACGCACATCTTACCCCCCTTGCATGCCATGAGGCAAACATGGCGGGCGAATCTGTTTTGTGATGGTCATGATGGCGGATATTGTTCGGGAAAAATTCATGAAAAGACAAAAAAAACTGACCGATCGGTCTCCTATGGGTTAAACTTTTTTTCTTTCGAAGTTTCGACTGGACACGAGAATCATGAATCGAGGTTTTTATTCTGTCATGGCTGCGGAATTTTTCTCTTCGCTAGCTGACAATGCCCTTCTGATCGTTGCCATTGCACTGCTGGCGCAAATGAATGCGGCACCCTGGATGACACCGCTGTTGAGACTGTTTTTCGTGATGTCCTATGTCGGGCTTGCCGCTTTTGTCGGCGCTTTTGCCGATGCCCTGCCGAAGGGCAAGGTCATGTTCATCACCAATACGGTCAAATTCTGCGGTTGCAGCCTGATTTTTGCCGGTGTCCATCCCTTGCTTGCCTATGCCATCGTCGGTCTTGGCGCCGCGGCATATTCGCCGGCCAAATACGGCATTCTGACCGAATTGCTTCCTGCCGAAAAACTGGTGATCGCCAATGGATGGATCGAAGGGCTGACAGTCAGTTCGATCGTTTTGGGAACGGTTCTGGGCGGTGCGCTGATCAACAGGCATGTTTCCGCTTTCCTTCTCGATCACATGACGTTTGCCGGTTCGCCGGCCGCTGCCGCACTGATCGTGATCATGGGGGTCTATATTCTGGCTGCCCTGTTCAATCTGAGGATTCCCGATACCGGGGCGCGTTATGCCAAACAGCCGATCAATCCGATATTACTCGTCAGGAATTTCTATCGCAGTTTCACGACGCTCTGGCATGACAAACTGGGCCAGATTTCCCTTGCCGTGACGACCCTTTTCTGGGGAGCCGGAGCGACCCTCCAGTTCATCGTGCTGAAATGGGCACAGCATTCCTTGGGGCTGACGCTGGACAAGGCCGCTTTCCTTCAGGGGATCGTTGCGGTCGGTATTGCAGCCGGTGCCGTTTCCGCCGCAAAATTTATCAAACTCAAACAGTCTCTCAAGGTTATGCCGCTGGGCGTCGCGATGGGAATGGTCGTCATGATCATGACACTGGTTCATTCCGTTTATCTGGCTTATCCGCTTCTGGTGTTGGTCGGGGCGCTGGCCGGTTTCTTCGTGGTACCGATGAATGCGCTTCTGCAACACCGCGGCCATGTGCTTCTGTCAGCAGGCCATTCGATCGCCGTGCAGAATTTCAATGAAAACCTCTCCATTCTGACCATGCTGGGCGTCTATTCGCTGCTCGTTTCACTGGATCTGTCCGTCAATGCAGTGATCGTCATTTTTGGGAGCTTTGTGTCCGGCATAATGCTTCTGGTCATGCACTGGCATGCACGCAACCAGAAAGTCCAGGATTCCCTGCATCTGATCGGAGAAGAAAAGCGCCATTGA
>CAZRQR010000094.1:0-6237 GCA_964602435.1 uncultured Oxalobacter sp. | reverse complement strand
GACCGCACCATGCGGATCGAACTGTTCAGGGATGCCAATTACTCCACGTTCATCCACGAGACAGCGCACTTCATGCTGGAAGTGTATGGTGATCTGGCATCCGATTCGCAGGCCAGTGCGTATATCAGAAACGAATACGCCACCATCCAGAAATATCTTGGTGCTGAAGAAGGAAAATCGATCACCCGCGAGCAGCACGAGAAGTTCGCACGTTCGTTCGAAGCGTATCTCATGGAAGGCAGGGCGCCGTCACCGGAACTGCAAGGCATATTCAGCCGATTCAAGACATGGTTGTTGAATATCTACCGTTCCATGCGCGGGTTGAACGTCAGCCTGAACCGTGACATCCGTGAAGTCTTCGACCGGATGCTGGCATCTGACGAGGAAATCGCCATCATGCGTGACGCCAGCGAATTGCAACCGCTTTTTGCGACAGCGGAAATGATGGGAATCGCACAGGACGAGTTCGAGGCTTACCGGAAGATGTCGGAAAAAGAACTGACCGATGCGCAGGACCGGTTCCGCCAGAAGGTCATGAAGGCGAAATTGCGCGAAAAGACAAAGGAATACAGGGAAGAACTGGAAGCGGAAAAGAAACGTGTCGCAAAGGAATACGACCGCGATCCGGTTGTCATGGCGTTCAATGATCTGACGGCCGCTGAAGGGTTTTCGCTGAATGAGGCCGAATTGACACGTGTGTATGGAAAAGCCTTTTTGTCGAAACTGCCGAAACGGAACGGCAAACGGATATACAGCAAGGATGGTCAGGTATCGCTTGAAGACCTTGCGGAAAATCTGGGATTCGGTTCGGGCGATGAACTGATACGTTCGGTCGCCCGGCTGCCGGACCGTCAGACGTACATCGATGACAGGGCCAGACAGAACATCATCGACCGCGAGGGAGATGCGGTAAACAGCGATACCGTAGCGGATGAGGCAGAAAACGCGCTGCATAACGAATACATGGAAGAACGCCTGAAAAAGGAACTGGCGATCCTGAACCGGCTGAAACGTGCAGGCAAAGCCGCGAAAATGTCCGAGAAGCGCATGCGTATCGAACAGCGCAGGGAGGCAAAACGGATTGAAGAAGATGTATCCGCGCAAATGGATGCCATGAAAGTCGCAGCCAAGTCCATCATTGCCGGAAAACCGGTCAGGGAACTGAAACCGCATCTGTACCTTCGTGCTATGCAGTCCGCGTCCAGACGGGCAAGGCAGGCGCTGGAGAAGAGCAGTCCGGACTATGCAGCCGCAGCACGCGCCAAACAGGCGGAAATCATGAACAACATGCTTTACCGTGAAGCGACACGGGTTCAGCAGGAAATCGACCGGCGGACATTGCAGGCGAAAGCAGTTGTCCGCAAACCGCTGAAGGATGCGGTCAGGACACGCGATTCCCTGTTCGTGAACCGGGCGAAATACATTGCGGCCAGACTGGGGCTTGGCGGAGATGCTGACGTCATGATGCAGCGCATCAGAACTGAAGAACAGAACCGGAAGGATGTAGAACCATTCCAATACGACATTGCGGCACCGTTGCGTGAACTGGATACGGCGACCGCACTGGATGTGCTGGAAGACGTGAAAGCGAACTGGGAGCAGGCAAGGCGCGACAAGGTCATGCTGATCGATGGGCAGCGCGTTGAAATCGACAAGGCGGCGAAAGCCATATCCGACACGCTGTCCGGTTACGGCAGGACATGGCGCTCGTCCTCGCGTGACGATTCCTTGCGTAACAGGTTGCTCAAAAGGATCGGAAGCGTGGCGCTTGACCAGACCCGCATGGAAGCATGGTGCGACATGGTGGACGGGAAACGTCCTGGTGAAGAAACCGGCCCCTGGATGAAATACTTGTTCAATCCGGTCAAGCAGGCTGCGAACCAGACACGGATTTCGCAGGCAGAGTACACCAGACGCCTTTCGGAAATCATCGACAGCTTCCGGTTCACGCGGGAAACCATCGAAGCGCCGGAACTGGGTTACACGTTCGGTAAAGATACCGGATACGGCAAGGCGGAACTGATACACGCGATTCTGCATACCGGGAACATGTCGAACTTCCAGCGGCTTCTTGTCGGACGCGGATGGGGGTCTGTCCTGAATGGACAGGTAAACGCGGTCAAATGGAACGCCTTCATGTCTCGCATGATTGCGGAAGGCAGGATCACCGAAAAGGACATGGACGGTGTCCAGAAAATATGGGACCTGTTCGAGGAGCTGAAACCGCAGTCACAACAGGCACACAGGGAAGTGTTCGGGCGGTATTTCGATGAAATTACGGCGACGCCATTCTTCGAGTTCGGCAAGCGATACGCCGGCGGGTATGTGCCGGCAATCTACGACGCAAGGGAATCCGGCGCCGGAGAAAAACAGCTTGACCCGACACGGGATTTGCTCAACGAAATGGGGACGGCGTTCCCGCGTTTGCAAGCCGGCTGGGGGAATACGCGAAAAGAAGGCAACTTCGGGCCACTGTTGCTGGATCTGTCGCGTCTTCGCGACCATATCGGCAGACAGATTCTGTTTGCCCACATGGCACCGGTAAACAAGGACGTATCCCGGTTGCTGAACCGTCAGAACGTGCGCGACGCGATGCGTGGATACGATCCGGAATTCATGCGGGCCGTGGTCACTCCATGGCTGTCCAGAGCGATGACGCAGAATCTGGAAGCGACGGGAAAGAACCCGGAACCATACGACAGGATCGCACGTGAATTGCGCACCCGTGCCGGAGTGGCCACCATGTTCGGCAATGTGACAAATGCCATCGAACAGGTGTTTGACATGACTGCTGCGTATTCCAAAGTCAAGAGTCGATACCTGACAGATGCGTTCCGGACGATGGTGTCTGACCGGGCAGGGACGGTTCAGGCGGTCATGGAGGCGTCCGTCTATATGCGTGGCAGGATGGATGCGGAAATCATGGCGGCAAACGGCAGGCTGGAACAGGCGTTGCGTCCGGGCAAACTGAAAAGGCTGGATCGGTGGCTGATCGATCATGCCTATTTCCTGCAGGCGTCCGTCGATAATTTCTGCGGGCCGCTGACCTGGATGGCGACCTACAATCAGGCGACGGAATCCGGTTTGTCGCACAGTGACGCCGTGTTGCAGGCGGACAGTGTGGTGCGTCAGGTATTCGGTGCCAATGCGGCAGAGGATATATCGAACTTTGAAGCGGGCGGTCCCGTGAAGCGCCTGTTCAACCAGTTCACCGGTTACTTTGTCCAGAGAGCAAACCTGATTGCAGGCGAATACAGCAAGATACAGCGTGGAGACATTGCCAACAAAAAGGCGGCGGCAGCCATTTTGCTGTTGCAAACGGTCCTGTTGCCGGCATGGATAGGGGCAGCGCTTCGCAAGTTAGCAGCCGGTAGCGATGACGATGAAACGTTTGCAGGCTGGCTGCTGGATGTGTTCGGATGGGGAACGTTCAATTATGGCCTGTCGATGGGCGGACATGCGGGACAAATGGCCAATGCCGCAACAGACTGGTATCGCGGTGAATCGTTTGCGTCCGGCAGGGTGTTCTATCCTCCGGCCATCAAGATGATTGAGGACGCATTCAGGTTCAGGAAATGGGAAGATTCAAGCGGCGATTTCGATGTGTCGAAGTTTATTCAGGACATGGCGGAAATCGGGCGCGTCGTTCCAGGACTGCCGGTCGTCCCGACCCGCCCTGTGGCGACGGCACGATACGCTCATGACGTCGCAACCGGTGAAGTGGAACCAACAGGCGGATATGACTTCGTGCGTGGGCTGGTGATGGGCAGGGCGAGTCCGGATAGCAGGCGATGACAGGAGCAACGGTCGAATTGTGGGGAAAATTGTAATTCAATCCAATTTCTTAGCCAATTCTTCCGCTGATTCGTTGTAATAAGTCATAAGTTGATTGAGCTTTTTGTGCCCTACCATTCTTGCCAGATCCAACACATTCAGTTTTTTTGCCAGGCGCGTTATCGCTTCGTGACGCGTATCATGAAAATGTAGTCCTGATATCCCTGCTTTAACACGGTATTTTCTAAACAAAGCGTCAAGCGAATTTGACGTAATGCCAAAGATTGTTTCTGAATCCTTCGGTAAAAAATTGATAAGTGCTACAGCCCTTGTACTAAGTGGAACATTTCTCGAAGTACCGTTTTTTGTCATACGTAAATGCGCGACACGTTTTTCAGTATCGACATCCTCATGCCGTAAAGAGACGATTTCGCCAGCTCGCATCGCTGTTTCTATAGCAAACAGAAAAGCAATACACATTCGTTGAGTTGCAGTAGTTGCGGGATTATCATCCCACCCACAGACAAACTTCATTCTTTCGATTTCATCAGGCGTGATGCGCCGCTCTCTTGGAGGTGGATCCTTCGGTTTACTAACGCCTTTCATAGGATTTTCTTTTAGCCATTTCCATTCTCGTATCGCGTGATTGAACGCGACGGACAAAATTGACCATTCTCTCAAAAGTGAAGCAGGAGAAACGCTCTTTAGGCGCTCATCACGCCATTTCATGATGTGCGCATCGGACAGTTCAGGCAGCATAACATCCGCGATAGGCTGACGGCAGATAGCTATCAGACGTGTAATTTCCCATTTTGCTCCGCGCTTCTTCGGCGAGATTTCCGACATGTATCGGTCAAGCAAATCTCTTACCGGACGATTCGGGACATCCGTTTTTTTTATGTCCGCCAACAACACTTCCATTTTTGTCGCCCAATCCTTTGCCGCCGATTTTGTGGGGAAACGCGCTGATTTTCGAATCCCTTTTTTGTGAACGTATGCCCGCCAGACATTCCCTTCCTTGACGATCGAAGCCATGGATTTCCTCTTCCGGTGTAAATGCCAGTGTAAATTTGGTGTAAAACAAAACCAAATTATGGGCGATTCTGGGCAATTCTGAAAGATAGCGCAAGACAAAAAATGACTATAAGTCTTTGTTTTGTTTGGTTCTGGTGGATTATGGGGGATTCTGTGAAAATATACGTGGTGCGAGGGAGGGGACTCGAACCCCTACACCGCAATGGCGTCAGGACCTAAACCTGGTGCGTCTACCAATTTCGCCACCCTCGCGAGCGATCAGAACACGCAATTTTACTTCATTTTTTTCCGATTTGGTAAAACGGAAATATCATTTGAATATGCGGCAATGACAGTGGTGTATCCATTCTTCATGGATGCCGAAATACCCGGAAATTTTGTCATGCCTGTTATGGATGGTCATAATACTGCATGGCGACCGCTTTTCTGTTGCGGAGTCATATTGCTTAATAGGTCAAGAGCGTGCGGTTCATCCGTGTTTTCTGTTCCGTTATCCGCATTTTCCGCATTGCCACGATTGTCACATGTAATAGTTTTTATATTGTCGGCTTCTGATCCGCCTTTTTGCATAAACAGGTGTTTTGTCGTGTATATATTGCCGTGTGATTTCCCCAAGATATCCTGAAAAATGATGTCGCATTTTTTCGCTTCATCAGTGGAAACGGTTTCAAGCTGAAGACTGGCAGCCATCACAAGCGTGTCCTAAATCCATGTATCGTGATAAGAGTACCTGTCGGAAATACTCTGCCGTTCGATACCATATCGCCCGTTCCGTTTACGGGAAAGGATCGAAAATATCACAGTCAGCGCCAGAACTGACCGGATTGCACCAGGATGGCGCATCCTCAACCGGAACGGAGCGTTTTCAGCGGCAATCAGGAATGATATTTTCCAGTCATTTATACCTTGCAGAGAAGATGATTTGTGATGTCATCCTGTACTGACAAAATACCGTGCAGCCAATTCAATGATTGCCGCTTCTGATCCTGAACCATAACGGCAATGCATCGAATGACATGATGTTGTATCCGGTTGGGGTGGTTATGCTAAATACAAAAGCGCCGTTGCCGGAAAACAGAATAAAACCGCTGCATTTCCCGTATCCGCTGTCAGGTTGTCGAAACGGAAATTTCCCGGTGATTCCAAACAGCAGGACAGACTTACGGACAGCATCGGTTACGGCATCACGACACGGTTGGCACACATTATGCATTGTTTCCGGCAGCAGAATCGTGTTTTATGTTTTGAACACCGTTTTGTTCTTTCCCTGAGTGACATGGCCGGGCATTGCCCGGCCTTTTTTTGTCCATTTAGGCCAGGATACATAGCGCAATCCGCGGACTGGTTTATTAATTTGACATCCTCCCCCGCCTGAAGGCGAGAGATTTCTACGGAGTCAGAGCACAAGTGCCCTGATCTCTTCGGTGG
>CAZRQR010000093.1:0-6374 GCA_964602435.1 uncultured Oxalobacter sp. | reverse complement strand
GGGGAGGATGTCAACCATCTTTTTGTACCGGCATCCGTGAAATCCCTTTTCTTCCCGCTCCGTGCCCCTTGTAACAAACCTGAAACATTCCCCTTGACGCATAAAACCGCTAGAATTTCCTTCTATTCACAAAATACCCGGGAAGTTCATCAAAAAAACGGGACAAGGGAAACGGACAATGATCACTTTTCAACAAATCATCTTCACACTTCAGCAATACTGGAGCCAACAGGGATGCGCCCTGCTCCAACCGTACGACATGGAAGTCGGTGCAGGTACCTCGCATCCATCCACTTTCCTGCGCGCTATCGGTCCTGAACCGTGGAGAGCCGCCTATGTGCAACCGTCCCGCCGTCCGAAAGACGGCCGTTATGGCGAAAACCCGAATCGCATGCAACACTATTACCAGTTCCAGGTCGTCCTGAAGCCCGCACCGGAAGACATCCTCGACCTGTATCTGGGATCGCTGGTCGCATTGGGCCTTGACCTGAAACAGAACGACGTCCGTTTCGTGGAAGACGACTGGGAAAACCCGACACTGGGTGCTTGGGGACTGGGCTGGGAAGTCTGGCTCAACGGCATGGAGGTGACCCAGTTCACCTATTTCCAGCAGGTCGGCGGCATAGACTGCAAACCGATTCTCGGCGAAATCACATACGGTCTGGAACGGCTAGCCATGTACCTCCAAGGCATTGAAAACGTCTATGATTTGATCTGGACGGAATGGGTCGATCGCGGCGTCAGGAAATACCTGACCTATGGCGACGTCTATCACCAGAACGAAGTGGAGCAGTCCGCCTACAACTTCGAACAGGCCAACACACCGTTTTTGTTCTCCCTGTTTTCCAGCTATGAATCGGAAGCCAAACGGCTGATTGACGAAAAACTGACGCTGCCTGCCTATGAAATGATTCTGAAAGCGGCCCATACATTCAATTTGCTGGACGCACGGGGCGCCCTGTCCGTGACGGAACGGGCCGCATACATCGGCCGCATCCGTACCCTGTCCCGCCTTGTGGCACAGGCATACTATGAATCCCGCGAGGCGCTCGGATTCCCGATGTGCGGCGACATGCGCAAAATCGCCTGAAAACCGGCCGTCACAAACCGAATCCATCACCGCAACCCGGCACAAAAAACAAAAAGGCTTAGAAAATGAACCAGACCCTGCTCGTCGAACTTCTGACCGAAGAATTGCCACCCAAGGCGCTGACCCGACTGGCCGATTCCTTCGCAGGCACCATCGAAAAAAGTCTCCGGCAGGACGACTTTCTGACGGACACCTCGAAAAAAACCGTATATGCCACTCCCCGCCGTCTGGCCGTCACCATCACCGGTGTCCGCGACATTTCCCCGGACAAACCCATCCGCCAGAAAGTGCTGCCGGTCAGTGTGGCACTGGATGCCGATGGCAAGCCGACCGCGCCGCTCAAAAAGAAACTGGCTGCCATGAACATCGCCGACATAGACATTTCCACACTGGAAGTGGCAAAAGACGGCAAGAACGACTGTTTCTTCTACAACTATACCGCCACCGGCATTCCGCTTGCCCGCTCACTCCAGAAAGCGGTCGAAAAAGCGGCACATGATCTGCCCGTCCCGAAAATGATGACCTACCAGCGTCCGGACGGCGAAACCGTCGAATTCGTCCGTCCTGTGCACGAAATCGTCGCCATGCACGGCTCCAACGTCGTACCGATCGCGCTTCTCGGTCTATCCGCAGGTCGTACGACACACGGACACCGGTTCCTGTCACAGGGAGAAATCGGCATTCTGGCGGCCGATTATTATGCCGTGACTCTGGAAACGCGAGGCAAGGTCATCCCGGATTTTCAGGAAAGAAAAGACCGCATCCGCGCCATGCTCAACGAAAAAGCCAAGGGCGACAGGGTCCTGATGCCCGAATCGCTCCTTGACGAAGTCACAGCACTCGTCGAATGGCCGATCGTCTATGAATGCCACTTCGATGAATCCTTCCTCAAAGTCCCGCAGGAATGCCTGATCCTGACCATGCAGACCAACCAGAAATACTTCGCCCTGACCGATGCCGAAGGACGGCTACGCTCCCGTTTCCTCATCGTCTCCAACATGGAAACCAATACACCGCAACGCATCATCGGAGGCAATGAACGTGTGATCCGGCCGCGCCTGTCGGATGCCCGTTTCTTCTTCGAGCAGGACAAAAAAAAGCGGCTTGAAGACCGGCTGCCGGGTCTCGCCAATGTTGTGTACCACAACAAGCTGGGTACCCTTTCCCAGAGAATGGCCAGAGTTCGCCTGCTGGCCGTTTTCATCGCTGAAAAAATGGGTATCAACACCCGGCTCGTCGATCGTGCAGCCCGTCTGGTCAAAGCCGACCTGCTGACAGAAATGGTCGGTGAATTTCCCGAATTGCAGGGCATCATGGGCACGTACTACGCCCGTCATGACGGAGAACCCGAAGAAGTGGCGCTGGCCTGTACGGAACACTACCAGCCCCGGTTCGCAGGAGATGTCCTGCCCACAACCCCGACAGGAACGGCGATCGCACTGGCCGACAAACTCGAAACGCTGGCCGGTATCTGGGGCATCGGACTGCAACCGACGGGCGACAGGGATCCGTTCGCCCTGCGCCGCCACGCACTGGGTATTCTGCGTATCCTGATCGAGAAGAAACTGCCGCTCTCCCTGCGCAAGATGCTTGCCGAAGCCGTCAGCATTCTTTCGACCAACGCATCCATGAGCAACCCGACGGAAGGCGTTCTCGCTTTCTTCATGGACCGCCTGAGAGGCCTGTTGCGAGACAGAGGTTACTCGCCTGCCGAAATCGAGGCCGTCCTCGCCCAGAACCCCGACCGTTTCGACAACCTGATCGATCGTCTGGAAGCCGTCCGCACTTTCGCCGCCATGCCGGAATCCGCTTCCCTGGCAGCCGCCAACAAGCGCATCACCAACATCCTGAAAAAATCGGACATCAATGCCGGCGACGTCCATACGGATATACTGGTCGAAGACAGCGAGAAAAAACTGTTCGCTGACATGAAAAGCGTCAAGCCCGATGCCGACCGGAAATTTGCATCCGGTGATTATACTGGTACACTGAAAACACTGGCCCAGCTGCATGACGATGTGGACGCCTTTTTCACCAACGTCATGGTCATGGCGGAAGATACACGTCTGCGCAACAATCGTATCGCCCTGCTCAAACAGCTGTATGCCATGATGAATCAGGTAGCCGACATTTCAAAACTTGCATCCTGAACCGGAGAAACTGGCGATGAAACTCATCATTCTGGACCGTGACGGCGTCATCAATGAAGATTCCGATTCGTTCATTAAGACACCGGACGAATGGATCCCGCTTCCCGGTTCACTGGAAGCCATCGCCAGACTGACCAAGGCGGGATACACGATCGTCGTCGCTACCAACCAGTCCGGACTCGGGCGCGGCTTCTTCGACATCATGACCCTGAACGCCATCCACCAAAAAATGCAGAACGCCGTCAAGACTGCCGGCGGCCAGATCGAGGCCATTTTCTTCTGTCCCCACACCGCCAGCGACAACTGCGACTGCCGGAAGCCCCGCCAGGGCATGTTCAGCACCATTGCGGAACGTTTCGATACCAAACTGGATGACGTTCCCTCGGTCGGCGATTCGCTGCGCGATTTGCAGGCCGCCTTTCTGGCAGGTTGCACCCCCATTCTGGTTCTATCGGGCAAAGGGAAACAGACACTTGAAAACGGCGGCCTTCCGCCCAAAACCGTCATGTTCGACAATCTGGCCGCTGTGGCAGACCATCTGCTTTCAGAGGAACAGAAAAACACTGAAAACAGGGATAAAAACTCTCAGGAATCAACGTGAAATCCGTACCGGAATCGAAAACCGAAATTTTCACGACATCCCGGCACAAGCCTGGAGAGCCTGTTTCAAACCGATGCACTCTTTTTCTGCGCTCCCTTTCCTTTACAATCGTCTGGTTCGCCTTCACTCCCTTGTGGGCATGCATCTGCTTCGCCACCTGCTGGCTCCCCTATCGCAAACGTTATCATATCGTCTCGCGCTGGAACGTCTTCACCATCTGGCTGCTCAAATCCATCTGCGGCATCCATTATCAGGTCAGAGGCATGGAAAACCTGCCTGATGGGCCAGTCATTTTCCTGTCAAAACACCAGTCCGCCTGGGAAGCCATTTTTTTCCTGTATCACATGCCACGGCCCCTGTCATTCGTCCTGAAAAAAGAGCTCCTGTACATCCCGTTTTTCGGCTGGACGCTCGCGTTGCTGCGCATGATCCCCATCAACCGGAGACAGGGAACAAACGCATTCCGCCAGCTCGTCAAAAAAGGCCGCCGCCGGCTCAGAGAAAACCTCTGGATCATCATTTTCCCGGAAGGAACGCGGATACCAGTCGGCCAGAAAGGGAAATACCACAACGGCGGCTCATGGCTGGCCATCAAAACCGGCGCGGCCGTCGTCCCCCTCGCCGTCAATGCCGGAGAATGCTGGCCCAAAAACACCTTCATCAAAAAACCGGGCCTGGTCACCGTTTCCATCGGAAAAGCCATCTCCCCTAAAAACAGAACACCCGACGACCTGATGCGCGAAGTCGAAAACTGGATCGAAAACGAAATGCGGCGGATATCGCCGCATGCCTACCGGTAAAATACCTGACATGTCCGGCAAACATATATCCCTTCCTTTCCAGCCCGATCTGTTCGGCTTCATCTCCGATAGCCTGCCTGTGGAAAAAACGGGCTCCGGAAAAACATCTCCCGGATCCCATACGGCCGATCCGCAAAAGAAAAACATCCTCCGCAATGGAGAAACGCAGAGAACCATCCGTCTGGATGGAACAACCGTTTTCTATCTCCTGCGCCGCTCCAGCCGCCGCACGATCGGTTTTCTGATTGACGAATCTGGTTTGCGGGTCACCGCACCGAAACGAAGCACGATTCATGCCATCGAAAACGCGCTCATCGAAAAACGGAAATGGATACTGGGCAAACTCGACGACTACCGCAACCGTCAGCTGGCAAAACCGGCGCCCGTCATCTGGCAGGACGGCACGACTTTTCCCTACCTCGGCAAGGAACTGACACTGCACCTCGAAAAATCCGTAACCCGACGTTCGACCTTCAGACTGGATGAAAACCGCCTCACCATCCATCTCGCACACCACTCCCCTGCCGCCATTTCCGACCATCTGAGAAAATGGCTGAAAACGCAGGCACATGAAGTTTTCGCCGAACGCCTGCAACTTTACGCGGAAAAAATGAATGTCACATTCGACGCTTTCAGGCTTTCCGGCGCACACACCCGTTGGGGCTCCTGTTCCGCCAGACGGCACATCCGTCTCAACTGGCGGCTCGTCCATTGCGACATATCCCTGATCGACTATGTCGTCATACACGAACTGGCCCACCTTTCCGAAATGAACCACAGCCCGCGTTTCTGGGCCATCGTCAAAAAATGGTATGCCGATCCCGGAAAAGCGCGCAAGACACTCCAAAACCTGTCACCCCGCCTGTTCTCGCTCTTTGTCGAAACAGACTGAAACAGCCATTCCGGTTTCCGAACGGCACAGCTTCTTTTAAAATGGACACCATCTTTCACTGCAGGAGCAACCATGCGATTTCTTCACACCATGATCAGAGTCGGAGACCTGAACCGTTCCATCGATTTCTATACCCGTGTCATGGGCATGAAACTCATCAGGACATCCGACAATCCGGAATACCAATACACACTTGCCTACCTGGGATATGAAAGCAATCCCGAACAGGCCGAACTCGAGTTGACCTACAACTACGGCGTATCGGAATACGATATGGGAACAGCTTACGGGCACATCGCCGTCTCCACCGACGATATCGTCGCAACCTGCGACCGTATTCGTGAATCGGGCGGAAAAATCACCCGTGAACCCGGCCCAGTCAAAGGTGGCAGTACCGTCATCGCCTTCGTCGAAGACCCCGACGGCTACAAAATAGAACTGATCGAACAAAAAGACTGAACGACCGTCCAGCCTTCAGAAACGGAGTGTCCTGCCGGTCATCCGGTATCCGGCCAGAACACCCCGTCCTGTCACACATCTTCAATCACATGCTTTTTTCTGGCGGCATCCGTCACTTCCTTCAGAAGACCGATGCGAGATCTTCCATATCCGTGCCGTCCATCAGCATCTTTTGACATCCTCCCCCCGCCAGAAGGCGAGAGATTTCTACGGAGTCAGCGCACAAGTACTCTGATCTCTTCGGTGGGTTCCTGCTGCTGGCGACCTGACTGCATCGCTCACTTCACAGGCCCGCCGGGCGTGTCCCGCCCTTGGTATGTTTATCGTGCCGACTGCATCGGCGTTTTCCTCAATACCACATGTTACGCATCGGAATCCGGAT
>CAZRQR010000092.1:0-6374 GCA_964602435.1 uncultured Oxalobacter sp. | reverse complement strand
GCAGGAACCCACCGAAGAGATCAGGGCACTTGTGCTCTGACTCCGTAGGAATCTCTCGCCTTCAGGCGGGGGAGGATGTCAAGCGGCATTCATCAATGTCTTTCCGTGGGAATGTCATACCGACAATATGCCCCTTTTGAACAGTTTCCTTTAAAATAGCAGACTTCAAAGGAATTCCGCTATGCCCATTTCTTCCACACAAGAGATTATTGACGAACTGCGCGCCGGCCATATGGTCATTCTGGTCGATGATGAAGATCGCGAAAACGAAGGTGATCTCATGATCGCCGCTGATTTCGTCACGCCCGAATCCATCAACTTCATGACCAAATATGCCCGCGGGCTGGTCTGCCTTACCCTGACAAAAGAACGATGCGACCAGCTCGGCCTGTCTCCGATGACCCGTGACAACCGCAGTTCCTTCAACACGGCCTTCACGACATCCATTGAGGCGGCAGAAGGCGTTACAACGGGTATTTCCGCTTTTGACCGTGCAAGAACCATCCAGGTCGCCGTTGCAAAAAACGCAAAACCGGAAGACATTGTCCAGCCAGGACATATCTTTCCCATTACAGCCAAACAGGGTGGTGTATTAAGACGAGCCGGTCATACCGAGGCAGGATGCGATCTGACGGCACTTGCCGGCCTGACGCCAGCTTCCGTCATTTGCGAAATCATGAACGAAGACGGATCCATGGCGAGACTTCCCGAATTGCTCGTATTCGCGGAAAAACACCGGATCAAGATCGGCACGATTGCCGATCTGATCAGCTACAGAAACCGGCACGAAAGCATCGTGGAACGCGTTGCCGAGAATACAGTAAACACACTGGCCGGCTCTTTTCACGGCATCATCTACCGGGACAAACCGAGCCAATCAACTCATCTTGCCCTGATAAAAGGTTCCATTACACCCGAACAGACCACTCTGGTCAGAGTCCACCAGCCGGTATCGCTCATTGATTTTCTTGAAACAGAAACATCATCCCATTCATGGCGGTTGACCGATGCAATGAAAAAAATACAGGACAGCGACCGGGGCATACTGGTACTGCTCAATTGCGGCGAGCAGCCTGAAGAATTTCTCGCAAAATTCGATACAATTGGAAAGAAACGGGCAAGTGAAACCTCGTCAGCGACAAGCCAGATCCTGCGAAATTACGGCATTGGCGCACAAATTCTGCGTGACATCGGCGCAGGCAAAATGAAACTTCTTGCAAACCCCAGGAAAATGCCTTCCATGACCGGGTTCAACTTGGACATCGTCGGTTATCTGGAAAATCCTGACTTTTAATCATTCAGATTTGGAGAGCGGTTATGAGCGTCAATACTTTTGAAGTGGATCTGCAAGGGCAGGATCTGAGAATCGGTATCGTCCAGTCCCGTTTTAACGAGGAAATCTGTCGCGGCCTGTTAAACGCCTGTCTCGATGAACTGAAACGGCTGGGAGTCGCCAATGAAGACATTCTGGTCGCAACGGTACCCGGTGCACTGGAAATTCCTGTCGCCCTTCAGAAAATGGCTGAATCACAGCAGTTCGATGCCCTGATTGCTGTCGGCGCCGTCATCAAGGGCGAAACCTATCATTTCGAACTGGTTTCAAATGAATCGGCAGCCGGTATTTCCAGAGTCGCTCTTGACTTCGACATGCCCATCGCCAATGCCGTACTGACAACCTACACCGACGAGCAGGCTGAAGCACGAATGGTTGAAAAAGGCACGGAAGCAGCCCGTGTCGCTGTTGAAATGGCCAATCTGGTTCTTGCCATTGATGAACTGGAACCCGTTGTTGAAAACGAATGACTGCGCTTGCACGAACGATCTTCCGCACCAGATACTTATGAAAACGAAATCTGTACATGCAAATCCATCCAAACACCGCTCTCCCCGGCATCGATCACGGGAATTTGCGTTACAGGGGCTCTATGAATGGTTGCTGAACAAGGATGATGCATCTGCCATTATCGAACATATCCGCCAGGCGCATGGATTCGACAAGTCGGACACCGGGCATTTTGTCACTCTGGTTTCCGGGACCATCCATCAGGCTGAAAACCTGCGTGCAGAGATCGTACCTCACATGGACCGTTCTCTGGACGAGCTGTCACCTGTCGAACACGCCATATTGCTTCTTGGAGCCTATGAACTGTGCAATCATATTGAAATTCCTTACCGGGTCGTGATCAATGAGGCCGTCGAACTGACCAAATCATTTGGCGGAATAGATGGCCATAAATTCGTGAATGGCGTGCTTGACAAGATAGCCGCCAAACTGCGTCCGGATGAAGTGGAAGCTGACCGTCACAAATAATCCGGCAAAAAAACGGTACCGCATCAAACGGTACCGTTTCCCGTCAGACCTTCACGATCTCCTGTTCCCGCACTGGACGAGACAGGCTCTGCTTTTCATGCAGCTTGAGGCGTTTCCAGATCTCTTTTGTCGCCGCAGCCCGGTTGAGACTGTAAAAATGCAATCCCGGCGCACCGCCATCCAGAAGCTGTTCACACAACTCGGTCACCACATCAAGACCGAATGCACGAATCGATGCCAGATCATCGCCATAACTTTCAAGCCGGAGACGTATCCAGCGTGGAATTTCCGCACCGCACATGTCGGAAAAGCGTGCCAGCTGGGTATAGTTGGTGATCGGCATGATTCCAGCTATTACCGGGATAGATATTCCTGCAGCCTGCAAATTGTCCATGAAGCGGAAATAGGCGGATGGATTATAGAAATACTGTGTGATGGCGACATCCGCACCGGCGTTCACTTTCCGGATGAAATTGCCGATATCGTCATTCATGGATTTCGCCTGCGGATGCATTTCGGGATAGGCTGCAATATCGATTCTGAACCAGTCCCCTGTTTCGGCACGGATGAACTCGACCAGTTCATTGGCATAACGGAATTCTCCCAGAACACCATATGAACTGGGCAAATCGCCCCGCAAAGCGACAATATGCCTGATGCCGCATGACCGGTATTCGTTCAGACGCTCACGCACTTTATCCCTGGTCGATCCGATGCAGGTAATGTGAGGAGCTGCCTCATACCCTTCATTTTGTATTTCCAAGGCAATATCATGCGTTCCCTGCTGTGTCGAACCACCTGCACCAAATGTTATTGAAAAATATTTGGGTGACAATTCTGCCAGCTGTGCCCGTGTCTTGCGCAATTCACTGACCGCTTCCGGCGTTTTGGGCGGAAATACCTCAATACTGAAACTTTTCTGTGATGGCATTTAATTCCTGAGTAACAAGGTGGACAAGGCCCACGAGATAATACTGTACAGCAATGCCCCGCCAACCGCCGCCCAGAAACCGCTGACATAAAAACCATCTACCATCTTGGAGACCAGCCAGAACAGCAGGCCATTGATCACCAGGATGAAAATTCCCAGCGTTACAAGAGTGGCCGGCAATGTCAGCAAAACCAGTACAGGCCGGATCAGTGCATTGACCAGCCCCAGTACGAGAGCTGCGATCAATGCGGTCCAGAATCCCGAAATCCTGATAGACGTCATCAGATACGGCAAGGCGAGCAAAGCAATTGTGTTAATCAGCCAGACGATTAGAATACGCATGATTTTCTCCACAGAAACCGGATATTCCGGCCCAGATTTCAACAGACATACCCCGACGACATCATAACGAAAATCCGTCCGGCTGAAGTGATACAGGACGCATCCTGTATCACCCTTCCCTGATATGCATCAATACCGGTAATGGTCAGGCTTGTAAGGGCCTTCCTTCTTGACTCCGATATAAGCGGCCTGTTCATCGGTCAATTCCGTCAACTGGACATTCAGTTTTTTCAACTGAAGCCGTGCGACTTTTTCATCCAGATGTTTTGGCAAGGTATAAACGCCAAGAGGATACGCATCCGTATTGGTGAACAACTCAATCTGCGCGATCGTCTGATTGGCAAAGGAAGAACTCATGACATATGAAGGATGACCTGTGGCACATCCCAGATTCACCAGACGCCCTTCCGCCAGCAAAATGATCCTGTTGCCGTTCGGAAGGATGATGTGATCGACCTGGGGTTTGATATTTTCCCACGCATATTGCCTCATCGAAGCGACATCGATTTCATTGTCGAAATGGCCTATATTGCAGACAATCGCCTGATCTTTCATCCTGATCATATGATCATGCGTAATGACATGGTAATTGCCGGTGCAGGTGACGAAAATGTCTGCCTGTTCAGCCGCATATTCCATGGTAACGACGCGATATCCTTCCATAGCCGCCTGAAGAGCGCAAATCGGATCGATTTCGGTCACCCATACCTGAGCCGACAACGCCCTGAGAGCCTGTGCACATCCCTTGCCGACATCACCATAACCACAAACAACCGCTATCTTGCCTGCAATCATGACGTCGGTGGCGCGTTTGATGCCATCTACCAGCGATTCGCGACAACCATACAGATTATCGAACTTCGACTTGGTGACAGAATCATTCACATTAATGGCAGGGAATTTCAGCTTCCCTTCCTGATGCATCTGGTATAACCGGTGAACACCTGTCGTCGTTTCTTCGGTAACACCCCTGATTTCCCTGATCCGCTTCGAATACCAGCCGGAATCCTCTTTCAGATGACGTTTGATCGCATTGAAAAGACAGACTTCCTCTTCAGAAGCAGGATTATCCAGAACAGATATATCCTGTTCCGCACGATTGCCAAGGTGCAGCAGCAACGTGGCATCGCCCCCATCATCCAGTATCATGTTGGAGTAACCACCATCCGGCCATTCAAAAATACGATGGGTAAATTCCCAGTAATCGTCCAGCGATTCTCCCTTGAAAGCAAATACCGGTGTTCCATTGGCAGCGATAGCCGCAGCAGCATGATCCTGTGTCGAATAAATATTGCAGGAAGCCCAGCGTACCTGTGCACCGAGCGCCTCAAGTGTCTGGATCAGAACAGCGGTCTGGATCGTCATATGAAGGGAACCACTGATACGTGCCCCTTTCAAAGGCTTGCTGGCAGAATATTCCTCACGAATCGCCATCAGCCCTGGCATCTCGGTTTCGGCGATTCTGATTTCCTTGTTGCCCCATGCCGTCAGACCGGGATCGGCAATATAAAAATCCTGTACTTGTTTGGATACAGCGTTCATCACGCTCTCCTTTCCTGAAATTGATAGAAAAAAGCAACGTGAGCGCCGTTTTGATAAAAAAACCGAGCCTGGCAAAAACGGAACCCTCTTCTTCAACCGTAAATGATCCGTTTTGTTGCAACGCTCCTCGGATGTGCGGCAATATTACCTGAAATCCGGAAAATTGTTAAATGTCTTGTGAAACGGGCACCACCTGCCAGAATGATGGCAACCCGATTTCGTCTCATTCTCCGAATTTCATGCCGATTTTCAGTTCCAGATTGTCAATGCATTCTCTTGCCGTCATTTTTCCGCAAACTTCCCCTTTGACAGAACAGATACGGATCTCGCCGCCAGGAACCCCTACACAGAAACTTTCCTCATCTATTGAGGTGATCGTCCCGGCCTTTCCCCTTACATCCTGAAAAGAATGATGCAGAACTTTTCTGCATTCCAGAATAACCATCTTCTCATCACGAAAGGAAATCCAAGCACCTGGACTGGGATTGCATCCCCGAATAAGATCATAAATCTGATTGACATGATGGTTCCAGTTAATCCGTGCTTCCGGTTCCTTCAGCCAACTTTCATAGCTGCCCTCATGAATATTTTGAGGTTTTTCCACATAATGACCTGAAACAATCATATCCGCAGCTTCAAGCAATGCCTGTACTCCCAATGGAAAAAGACGATCGTAATACAGTGTCCCTGCCGTATCGTCCGGATAAATCGGCACCGTTTTCTGCAGGACAACAGGTCCTTCATCCATAACATCAGTCGGCCGGAATACGGTAATGCCTGTTTCCTGCGCCCCGCATACGATCGCCCAGTTAACGGCACTGGGGCCACGGAATCGCGGCAAAAGAGACGGATGAAACTGTATGGTTCCGAATTTCGGAATGAGCGTGAATTCACTGGGCACAAACTGGATAACATAAGCCATCACTGCAATATCGGCATCCAGTTCTTTCAGGGCCACAAGCGCTTCCTCCGATGCAAGATCGTCGAACTGGAACAGCCGGATATTCCGTTCCTGCACATATAACCTGAGTACATCCGGACGCGAATTCCTTTTTTCCGGCGTCATGAATACACCAGCAATCACATCACCACGTGACTCAAACGCCTCAAGAACCGCTCTGCCAAAACTTCTCTGCCCGATAATGACGACACGCATGAAAAAACCAAACCTAAAAAAAGATGGGTGGACAAAGCCACCCATCCTGCAAAAGTTAATGAATCACTTCATTAAAACAATTGACTCACCAT
>CAZRQR010000091.1:0-6381 GCA_964602435.1 uncultured Oxalobacter sp. | reverse complement strand
AAGAACGGGGTTTTACGGCACAGCTGATAAAACGGTTTCGCGGTGACAGTTGCGAAACTCACAGGAACATGCCCTGATTGCAATGGTTCCCTGTCACCATTTTGTACTTTCTAGGTACTTGCCGGCATTTTTTCTGACTGATGAGCGTTCTTTCCGTTTTCCCGGAAAAACGTTTCCGATGTGGCCCGGTTTTATCCTGCCTGCCTATTTCCGAACATCGTCCCGAAAGGCCTGAAGAATCCTTTCCTTTTCCGAATCGAATCGCTTTTTCTCACTCGGGCTGGCTATTCGTCTGGCGCCATTGAACCGTGTTTTCCAGTAACGGAGTTCCATATTGTCGATCCGGACTGTCTTTCCGGCAGCAGGTGCATGAATGAACTTGTTATCACCGAGATAGATCCCGACATGGGAATATTTCCGGCGCATGGTATTGTAAAAAACCAGATCACCGGGCTGCAACTCATCCTGGCTGACTTCCTGCCCGACCTTGCTCAATTCCAGGGATGTTCGCGGCAGTGACGTTCCCCATGCTTCCTTGAAAACGTAACGGACAAGACCGCTGCAATCGATTCCGGTCTCGGGAGAATTGCCGCCGTATTTGTAGTGCGCACCGATCAGTGTCATGGCAGTCATGGCCAGCTCGGTCGCCTTGTAGGTGAAATGATGGGTCTGCTCCATGGCAGGAGCTGAAGTATCATTGACCGATACCTCTGTCTTCTGCGCCAACGCCTGGCCGGCCAGCCCGAACAACGACACTGCCATTGCGACAGCAGCACATAGTTTCCGTAAAAAAGAGTGCTTCTCCAGCGCCATTCAAAAGTCCAGTTGATCACCGCCCAGCAGGAACTTTAAGCGAATATAGCCGTAATGTCAAAGTATAAGGCTATGAAATGCACGAAAAAGCCGGATTTTCCCGTCTGTTCGAACCAAGATCAACCTTTTTGTCACATTTTCCAGTCTATTTGCCCTTCATTGCAGACCATGCCATTTCCGTCAGTCTTTTCCGCCACCGTTCTTTTCCATATCGAGTTCATGCATTTTCCGGGCAATCGTGTTTCTTCCGATTCCGAGCAAAACGGCCGCTTCATTCTTCCGCCCTTTCGTCCTGTTCAATGCAGCCCGGATCAGGACTCTCTCGAACCGTGCCCCCAGTACATCCATCAAATTGCCCTGCCCCCTTTGCAACATGATGCCGGCGGTCTGTTCCAGATATCTTTCCCACAGGTTTTCCTGCCACATATCTTCCGCCATGCCAGGAAATATCCGGTTCTCTCCATCATATGCCTGTGGATCATGTAACGGAAAATTCCTCTTGTCCGGTTGCGCTTCCCCGTCTCCCGAGTGATCTTCCTCAAGCAATTCGGGCGGCATATCCTTGACATTGATGATCTGTCCCGCCACCATGACGGTAAACCAGTAACAGATATTCTCGAGTTGCCTGACATTGCCGGTCAACCGGCATTTCGCGAGAAAACCAGCCGCTTCATCCGACAGTTTTTTCGGTTCGACGCCGAGCTGCAAGGCGCTCTGTTTCAGAAAATGGCGCGCCAATGCCGGAATATCCTCGGGACGTTCACGCAAACTGGGCAATTTGATGCGAATGACATTCAGGCGGTGAAACAGATCTTCCCTGAAAGCGCCGTCTCTCACCAGTTTTTCCAGATTCTGATGGGTGGCTGCAATGACTCTGACATTTGCCTTGACCGACTGATTGCCTCCGACCCGATAGAAATGACCATCCGACAGTACCCTGAGCAGCCGTGTCTGCATATCCAGTGGCATATCGCCGATCTCGTCCAGAAACAGCGTGCCGCCTTCTGCCTGCTCGAAACGGCCCCTCCGCATGACTTGTGCGCCTGTAAAAGCCCCTTTTTCATGTCCGAACAACTCGGATTCCATCAGATCTTTCGGAATAGCGGCCATATTGAGCGCAATAAACGGCCTGGAGGCACGTGGACTGTGCCGGTGCAATGCCCGTGCAACCAGTTCCTTGCCGGTACCGGACTCTCCGGTAACCAGAACGGTCGCATTGGAATGGGACAATTTGCCGATAGCGCGAAAAACCTCCTGCATGGCCGGAGCCTGTCCGATAATTTCGGATAACCGGGACGGACTTTCCGTATCGGTTTCCGTTTCGCTTTCGTTCATGGCCCTTTTGATCAGATCGACCGCTCTTTCCAGATCGAAAGGCTTGGACAAATATTCAAAGGCGCCTCCGGCAAAAGCCGATACAGCCGAATCCAGATCGGAATATGCCGTCATGATAATGATCGGCATATGAGGAAAACGGTTTTTGACTTCTTCCAACAGATGCAACCCCGAAATACCCGGCATACGGATATCGGAAACCAGCACCTGTGGCTGTGCGTCATCCAGTGCCACAAGAACGTCACCTGCACTTGAAAAACTTCTCAGAGGAATATTCTCCCGCGCCAGCGCCTTTTCCAACACCCACCGGATCGATTCATCATCATCCACTATCCAGACCGGTTTCATCTTTCCATCCCATCATCCAAACAGACACACTACACCCGGGCAATCGGCAGCCTGATCAGAAATTCGGTACGCCCCGGATGACTGTCACATTCAATAATCCCGCCATGTTGCTGAACCAGCGTTTGCGACAATGTCAGACCGAGACCGCTTCCTCCTTCCGTACCGGATATGAGCGGAAAGAAGATTTTCTCAACCATATCCGGAGGAATTCCCGGACCGTTGTCGATAATATGCAAATTCAGTGCCAGCCTGTACCGTACCCTTGCAAGGATAACCTGCCTAGAAACCCGTGTTCTGAAAACCAACTCGGCATCCCCGTTTACGATCCTTTCCGAAAGGGCATGAACAGCATTCTGCGCAATATTCAGTACAGCCTGTATCAGCTGCTCCTTGTCCCCTGTGATTTCCGGAAGAGAAAGATCGTAATCCCGTTTTATGGTCAGCCCCTCAGGATATTCGGCAAGAATGATGCTCCGTACCCGCTCGCAGACTTCATGAATATTGATATCGTTAACGATATGGGGCCGCCGGTGCGGTACCAGCAGCCTGTCGACCAGTTTCTGCAACCTTTCCGATTCGCGGATAATCACCTGGGTATATTCCCTCAGGTCTTTCATATTCCTGCCTGGCAATTCCATTTCAAGCAATTGTGCCGCCCCCCTGATTCCTCCGAGCGGATTCTTGATTTCATGAGCCAGATTGCGAACCAGTTCCTTGTTTGCCTGATTCTGGTCCATCAGACGGTTCTCACGATCCTGCCTCAATTGCTGAACATTTTCCCGCAATTCGATCAGCACGGATGCACCGGGAAAATCGATTGCCTTGACGATACAGTACACGTGAAGCGAAGTTCTTCCGATACGATCCAAGACGAGTTCCTGCCTTTTCTCGGCCGGTTCTCGCATACTGACCTGCCTGCATATTTCCTCAAGGATTTCGCCATTCGGAAATATCTGTTTCAGTCGCTGTAAAACCAGTACCTTGGAAGAATATTCCAGAAGATCCTCGGCGGCAGGATTGACATACATAACCTGCCCGAATGTATCCAGTATCATGACAGCGGAAGCCAGCAAATCCAGTCCAGTCAGTCTTTCCATGATCCTGTACAGTTTTCCCGTTCATAAAAAAAGGCGAAAACGTTTCCATTTTCGCCTTTCCCTTTCATCGATTCCGCATTACAACGAATAGTACATGTCGAATTCAACAGGATGCGGTGCCATACGGAAACGCTGGACTTCCTGCATTTTCAGTTCGATATAGGCATCGATCATGACATTGCTGAAAACACCGCCACGAGTCAGGAATTCACGATCCTTGTCCAGAGCTTCCAGCGCCTGATCCAGTGATGAGCAGATTGTCGGAATCATGGCATCTTCTTCAGGCGGCAAATGATACAGATCCTTGGAAGCCGGTTCCCCCGGATGAATCCTGTTCTGGATACCGTCAAGCCCGGCCATCAGCAATGCCGCAAAGCAAAGATACGGATTGGCCAGCGGATCAGGAAACCGCGTTTCGACACGGCGTGCTTTCGGATTCGAAACGTGAGGAATACGGATCGATGCCGAACGGTTGCGTGCGGAATAAGCCAGCTTGACAGGTGCCTCGAACCCCGGAACAAGACGCTTATAGGAATTGGTTCCCGGATTGGTAATGGCATTCAATGCCCGTGCATGTTTGATAATCCCGCCGATATAGTAAAGGGCGAATTCGGACAATCCCGCATATCCGTCACCGGCAAACAGGTTCTTGCCGTCTTTCCAGATGGACTGGTGGACATGCATGCCGGAACCGTTGTCACCCACAACCGGTTTGGGCATGAAAGTCGCCGTCTTGCCATAGGTATGCGCGACATTCCATACAATATATTTCAGGTTTTGCGTCCAGTCCGCACGCTGTACCAGCGTAGAAAAACGGGTACCGATTTCGTTCTGACCAGCGCCGGCAACTTCATGATGATGAACCTCGACCGGAATGCCCATCTGTTCCAGCAACAGACACATTTCCGAACGCATGTCCTGAAAACTGTCTACCGGCGGCACCGGGAAATAACCGCCTTTTACAGCCGGGCGATGTCCTCTGTTGCCGCCTTCCATCTTAAGTCCCGTTGACCAGGAACCTTCCTCGGAATCGATCTTGAAAAAACAGCCGGACATATTGTTTTCCCAGCGCACGCTGTCAAAAATGAAAAACTCCGGTTCAGGACCGAAAAAAGCCATATCGCCGATACCGGAAGATTTCAGATGCGCTTCTGCCCGTTTGGCAATCGAGCGAGGATCACGATCATATCCCTTGCCGTCAGACGGTTCGACAACATCGCACTGCATGAAAACCGTCGTATCTTCCATGAAAGGATCCAGATTGGCAGTCAATGGATCCGGGAACAGCAGCATATCCGATGCCTCAATGCCTTTCCAGCCGGCAACGGAAGACCCGTCAAATGCATGCCCTTCCTCAAACTTGTCGATATCGAAACCCGACGCGGGAACGCTTACATGCATTTCCTTGCCCCTAGTGTCCGTGAAACGAAGATCGACAAACTTGGCTTCGTTTTCCTTGATCATTTTCAAGACGTCATCCGCAGTCTTTGACATACCATTCTCCTTAATAAATTCTTTTCTTTCGGCGCTTTTCGCGACACATGCCATTTACAAACCCGATTATCCTAAAAGCATTTTCCGTGCCAGATCCCCGCTCGCATCCGACAGTCATTCACTGCACTAAAATCATGCGCAAACCTATTTCGCACCATTAAAGGGCATTATAGCGCCTGATCCTGCACTCTCATGACGCATTGTTTCATTTTGAATCATTCCGGGCTGCCCAACCGGTATTGGGCGCCGATTTCATCCAGCCCATCAATCAGCATTCTGAAAGAATCCCCGAGATTTTCCGGATGTCCCTTGACTCCCATTTCCACATAATTGCTCAGTCTTGTATTTCCCATATGCGGCAGGCTGAATACCCTGACTGACGGGAAACGGGCTTCTATTTTTTCCATCAGCGGCGTCATTTTCGCTTCGACAGCTCCATAAACAACGACTGACTTTTCACCATATTCAACCTGATGGAAAAGTGCATGATGGTAGGTATCGAGCGCCCATGCAATCATGGCTTTCGCCATTTGCGGGAATCCCGGCACAAAATAGTGCGTACCCCAGGAAAAACCCGGGATTTTGTTGACCGGATTGGGGATAATTCTCGAACCGGCGGGATATTCGCCCATCTTGAGGCGCCTGACATTGTCGGGAGAATGATAATCGACACGATCCGGATTTCTGGCTGTATCGGCAATCCGCTCATAAATCTTTATTTTTGCCTCCGGATGCAATTCAAGCGGTCTGCCCAGGGCGATGGACGCGCACTGTCTTGTATGATCGTCCGGTGTTGAACCGATACCGCCGCAGCAGAAAACAATATCGGAACTAGCAAAAGTTTCCCTCAACACTGAAACAATCCTTTCCGGTTCATCGCCGAGATAGCGCGCCCAGTCTAGTCCCAGCCCACGTTCCCTGAGTATCTGGACGACATTGGGAAAATGCTGGTCGCTTCTTTTTCCGGACATGATTTCATCGCCGATAATGATAAGCCCTATTGCCATAATCAATGAATTCCTGATTCACAAAGTACACAAGACGCATTCTGACACAGTTTGCACAGCGTGGTCGCCT
The DNA here is from genome assembly GCA_964602435.1 of uncultured Oxalobacter sp. Lineage (GTDB taxonomy): Bacteria > Pseudomonadota > Gammaproteobacteria > Burkholderiales > Burkholderiaceae_D > Oxalobacter. Next base: position 217 of record CAZRQR010000091.1, on the reverse strand, counting down.
CCGGGATTTGCATCTGGTTCCCGACAGTGAACGGGACCGCGAAAAAACGTACCCGCGACACGATTTCCGCTCCGGATACCGCCATAAAACCGGTCGGCACGGAAACAGGAAAAATCATGCGCTCCCTGCTTGCAAGATGAAAGGACATAGCAATATTCACCCGTAACTGTTTCCGGCCGGACTTCCGGTTATATGAAACAGTGATCGAAAATTGCGT
>CAZRQR010000090.1:0-6388 GCA_964602435.1 uncultured Oxalobacter sp. | reverse complement strand
AACAGCCTGAACATAGCAGGAATCCTCGTCCTTCAGGGCGTGGAGGATGTCAACGGTAGACGAGTACAGGTACATGGGCCGTTGCAAGGACTTTCTGCGTTTCGCTGCCGATAAAAAGTTTGTTCAGGCCTTTTCGTCCGTTGGATGCCATGAAGATACAATCGCAGTCATGTTCAGTGGAAGCGCGGACGATTTCCTCGTGCGGTCTGGTGGATTGGGTGACAACTGTTTCGCAGGGAACGCCAGCGGCCTTGGCTAGTTCCGCAATACGGTTCACGCGGGATTGTGCGGAAAGCTGCTCGCGTACCATATAATCGGATTCTCCCGATTTGGTCAGTGATTCGATTTGACTGAAGGAAAGTGGTTCGGCGACAGAAAAACCGACAATTTTGCAACCAGGATGGTTCCTGGCGAATTCAATCGCTGCCGCAATCGCTTTTTCGGACAATGCGCTGCCATCGGTAGGGACGAGAATTTTTCTGTACATGTTGCCTCCGTTTCTGATGATGTCAACAAGGTTGCCACCAAAAGGTGAAAACCGTCCATGACGTGAGTCAAGATGATTCGTCTGGACAACTTTCTGATATGGAATCGTGTTTTTTATGAAGGAGATGAAAATGGATGATGTCAAAAATGTACTGGATTAGATTCATACGCATATTGCAAAAACAGATAATGTTGATCCTTCGTTGCAAAAAGAATTCAGCGAACTGGATAAAAACATCAGGGCGATGAATGCACTGAAAAACGATAGTGGCACAGCGGAACTGGCCGAGCTGGATAAACAGGCACAGCTTCTTGCTGCCAGGTTTGAAACAAAACCGGCGTCTGTCCACTATTTTGCAAGGTATGGGAATCTGATGTTTTTTCTTCCGGGCTCGTATCCGCGTGTCCGTTTCCGCCACGTTGTCAATAAACAGTTTCTCCGATTGCGGGAATGTGCTGAAAACGCTTTTCATGGGAAAAACCGTTCAATTCCATTTCCGGTTGTCACCATGGTTACGCACAAGGGAACATGGAAACAATTTTGTAATATTTTTTGATGTGTGTGTGAGTTTTACAAAATTTCAACTTGTTGTTTTTAAAGGGAAAATTTTTTTGCTTTTCTGGCGAGCATTTTATTGGAAGCCGTGTCAGTACTGGCGTTACGGTTTGTCAATAGCCTATTTTCCACAAAGTTATCCACAGACTTTGTGGATACTTGAAAAAGACGTTACAAAATCGCATCTTAGCTTTCATATACAGGGTTTACATTAAGTTGATGTCGCACCTTATCGTTCAGGTGGTTCTTGATACACCTCTTGACTTTTATTTCGATTATCGCTATCCGGCGGCACTGGAAGATGCGAAAGTCCCGCAGGTCGGCCAGCTGGTCGTGGTCCCGTTCGGCAGTCGCACGGAAGTCGGGCTGATTGTCAGAGTCAAAAATCATAGCGAGGTGGACGATGAAAAACTGAAAGAGGTGCTTTCCCTGATCGAAAATGTTCCGCCATTAAGCCGGGACTGGATTGATTTGTGCCAATTCGCGGCAAACTACTACCAACGTTCACTGGGAGAAGTGGCATTGCCTGCCATTCCGAGGAAAATTCGCCAGCATGCAAAACAGGCTCTGGTCCGTGCAATGCAATCACTGGATAAAAAAGATGGCAGAAGTTCTTCTGGAGAAGAAGAAAAACCCGTATTACATCGGGCGCAGCAAAATGCCGTTTCAGCCATCATGGATTCCCGTGGGTTTGCGCCTTATGTCCTGTATGGTGTAACCGGAAGCGGCAAAACGGAAATCTATTTGCATTCGATCGAGCAGATTCTGGACAGATCACCGGATGCGCAGATTCTGGTCATGGTTCCGGAAATCAATCTGACGCCACAGCTGGAGGCATCTGTTGGCAGCCGTTTTCCCGGTGAGAATATTGCTACGTTGCATAGTCGCCTGACGGAGGCAGAAAGACTGAAAAACTGGCTGAAAATTGCATGTGGCAAGGCGCGCATCATTCTTGGAACCCGTCTGGCTGTTCTGGCACCAGCGCCAAAACTGGGTCTGATTATTGTCGATGAAGAGCATGATCCGTCCTACAAGCAGCAGGAGGGATTGCGTTATTCCGCACGGGATCTGGCAGTGTGGCGTGCCAGTCAGCTGAAAATACCGGTTGTTTTGGGATCAGCCACACCTTCGCTGGAAAGCTGGCAACATGTCCTGACAGGACGTTACACCAAGCTCGAGTTGCCGGAACGGGCCGTAAAAGATGCCGTTTTGCCTGTGGTCAGGCTGATCGATACTTCCGGACAGGTTATGGACAGGGGGCTTTCCGGCGAGCTGATCAGTGCAGTAAGACGCCGGCTGGAAAAGGGGGAACAGTCGCTGCTTTTTCTGAACCGCAGGGGATATGCGCCGGTCATTACCTGTGTGGCATGCGGATGGGTCAGTTCCTGTGAGCGGTGCACTGCCTGTATGGTCTATCATAAATCCCATCGTTTGCTGCGGTGCCATCATTGCGGGTATGAACGGCCGGTTCCGCGTGTGTGTCCGGATTGTGGGAATGCCGATTTGCAGGCGTTGGGACATGGTACCCAGCGGATTGAGGAAAGTCTGAAAATCTGTTTCCCGGGTGCCAGAATCCTGCGGATTGACGCCGACTCGACAAGTCGCAAAGGCAGCCTGCAACAGGCACTGCACAGCATTCATCATGGTGAGGTTGACATTATCGTCGGTACGCAGATGATGGCCAAAGGGCATGATTTCCAAAGCCTGACGCTGGTGGGTGTTCTCAATCCGGATACGGCACTGTTTTCTCATGATTACCGTGCCAGTGAAAGGCTGTTTGCCATGCTTGTGCAGGTGGCCGGCCGCGCAGGACGCGGTTCACAAAAAGAGGGAGCCAACGGAAGTGAAGTATTGATACAGACACGTTACCCCATGCATCCCTTGTATCAGGCAACCCTTTCACATCGTTATGATGAATATGTTACGGAATTGCTGTCCGAGAGGAAAAATGCCGGGCTTCCGCCATTCGGGTATCAGGCGCTTCTCATGGCAGAAGCGCGAAAAGTTGAAACGGCACTGGATTTTTTGCAAGAAGCGGCGGCAAGTATGCCGTGTAAAGACGGTATATCGGTCAACGAACCTATTCCGATGGCGATGATGCGTGTGGCCAATATGGAACGCGCGCAATTATTGATCGAGTCGGGGTCGAGAATCCTTCTTCAGCGAATGCTGAGAGAATGGTTGCCTCGACTCAGAAGCCGGAAGACGAGAGTCCGCTGGCATATTGAAGTCGATCCGATGACCATCTGAAAAGATGGTCATCGGATTCTATAACAGAGCGGAGTCGTCCGTTTTTTCTTTTTTCCCCTGTTCAGAGAGCGGTATGGTACCGATGGCGTTCTTCTTCCCGGCAGAATGTTTTGTCGGGGATTTCGCCTGAACGAAGGCGGGAGCATGCGATCCGCTGGCGACAGCTTTCAGCTTTCTGTATTCCGTCAGGACTTTGGAACCGTATCCGCCGTCATGGCTCATTGCCGCGGCACCGACATAACTTTTCAGCGCCAGTTCTATGGAGCCTTTCTGTATGACATAATCCTTCAGGATTCTGGCGCCGACCTTGATATTGACAACGGGATCGAGGGCATACTGGATACCGCCATGATCCTCGAACTTGTCGGCATGAACTTTTGCCATGACCTGCATGAGCCCTTGCGCTCCCACAGAACTTTCCGCATAGGGATTGAAGCGGGACTCGATTGCCATGACGGCCAGGATCAAATGAGGATCCAGTCCCAGTTCAAAGGCGGTTCTGTAAGCTGTTGAGACAAACAGGCTGGACGCCTTACCTGCGATACGGTATCGCTTGGATATCCAGTTTGCCACGCGCTGCTTTTGTTTGAGTTCATCCAGTTTGGAATGTTCTTCCGTTTTTTCGGATATGTTCGTCCTGATCAGGCCAGCCGCGTCGGGCAGCGTCATGTGCGATGTGGTTGCATGGGCTTCGCTGATCGGAAAGGATTCACCGACATTTCGGGCGAATTCAGACCTGATGCAAAGAAGAGATACGATGACTAGCAACAATCCTGTAAAAAACATCCATACCCGTGGATGGGATGCGATGCGTAGTTTTCCGGAAAAACCCGAAATCAGATATGTTGTCCCGCTTTTCAAATAAGCTGAAAAAAATTGTTCAAAAAAAGAATGAAACATGCAAATCTCCCGGATAACGGCAACACGGGGAAGAATGGAAAAACTTTCTTTTCTTTCACGTCGTGTCCGAAAACGACCGGTTAGGTCGTGACGACATTGACCGGATGAACTCTGTCGAGTGCAGTTCCTGTGTGGCTGAATCTTGCAACGCTTGGACTGCAAAAGGCTTTTTTCCGCCAGAGAGTTCATGATGCGTCATTTTTGAACGGAAACGATTTCCGGCATGCAATGACTGACATCAGCTTTTTGAGTGGTATATTTAGTTCTGGATAATTTTTATCGAATTGGGCACATTTTATGTGCGGTTTTATATCAAGTCAATTATAAAGAAGCATATTTCAATTTGTTTTCGTTATAAGAAAAAAGGCGATATTTATTTGAAATCTGTTTTGAATCAATGGGTTGACGAATATTTTGGCGGTGGAAATTCCGGGATAGGCTAAGAGAAAAAATAAATGAAATATCGTGACTTGAGAGACTTCATCAGTCAGCTCGCCGTGGAAAGAGAGTTGAAGGAAATAGATGTTCCTGTATCGCCTTGTCTTGAAATGACAGAAATCTCCAGTCGCGTACTTGCCCGAAACGGACCGGCGCTGCTTTTCAAAAAACCGGAAGGGTATTCCATTCCTGTATTGTGCAATCTTTTTGGCAACATACATCGTATTGCTAGGGCAATGGGAGGGGAAACGATAGAGGATTTAAGGCGTATGGGGCACTTTCTGGCATCCTTGAAGGAACCGAAACAACCCAGAAATCTTTCAGACGTGGTCGGTATGGGCGCCATGCTGAAATCCCTTATGGATATGCGGCCCAAGGAACGGAAGGATGCTGTTTGCCATGAGATCGTTGTGGATGGACATCGTGTCGATCTGGGTATGCTGCCTGTCCAGACATGCTGGCCGGAGGATGCAGGGCCCTTGATTACATGGGGGCTTGTCGTGACAAGGGGACCGTGCAAGGAAAGGCAGAATCTCGGAATTTACCGGCAGCAGGTAATCGGTCCGAACAAGGTTATTATGCGATGGCTTCCGCATCGGGGAGGCGCGCAGGATTTCCGGGACCACAGACTGGTGAACCGCGGGAAACCGTTTCCTGTTGCGGTTGTCATCGGCGCCGATCCCGCAACCCTGTTAAGCGCTGTCATGCCGATTCCGGATGAATTGTCGGAGTATCAGTTTGCCGGATTGCTGAGGGGGGGACGTACGGAACTGATCAGAACGACAGGAAGCGATCTGCTTGTTCCGTCGCATGCCGAAATTGTTCTTGAAGGCAGTATTTTGCCGGATGAAGGTCATGAATCGGGATATGAGCATGCGCTTGAGGGGCCATTCGGAGATCATACCGGTTATTACAATGAAAAAGACTGGTTTCCCGTACTGACCGTGAACCGGATCACTATGCGCAAAAATCCGGTATATCTTTCCACATATACAGGGCGTCCGCCGGATGAACCCTCCATGTTGGGGTTGGCGCTGAACGAGGTTTTCGTCCCGTTGCTGCAAAAGCAGTTTTCCGAAATAGTCGATTTTTATCTGCCGGCTGAAACATGCAGTTACCGGTTTGCCATCGTCAAGATCAGAAAAGCCTATCCAGGGCATGCACGAAGGATCATGTTCGGTGTCTGGAGTTTCCTTCGGCAGTTTCTGTACACCAAATTTGTTATTGTGGTCGATGAGGATATTGATATCCGTCGCTGGGAGGATGTGCTCTGGGCCATTTCAACCCGTGTCGATCCTGCAAGGGATACGGTTCTGGTGGAAAACACACCGATAGATTATCTGGATTTCGCTTCTCCCGTTAGCGGTCTGGGCGGCAAAATGGGAATTGATGCCACAGATAAGTGGGAAGGCGAAACCGGCAGGGTCTGGGGAAGGAAAATCCGGATGTCGGACGATGTAAGAAAGAAAGTGGATCTTGTCTGGAAAAAACTGAATTTTTGACATCCTCCACGCCCTGAAGGACGGGGATATAAGGCGCACTAGGTAAAAACAGCGGTTTCTTTTTGTGCAAATGGTTCTTTGCTGTACAATGCAGGTTGGCGGGCCCCTGCGCATCGCGGAATGGTGAATCTGGTCAGGTCGGGAACGAAGCAGCCACAGCCAACCTCCGTGAGTGCCGCAGTCAAGGCTCGTCTTTCTGTTTTTCTGTTCAGGCTGTCTTTTGCAGGTATTTTTCCGAAAGAACCTGTTTTTTCGG
>CAZRQR010000089.1:0-6424 GCA_964602435.1 uncultured Oxalobacter sp. | reverse complement strand
GACCTGGAATCGGCGTACAGGAACTTCTTTGCAAAAAGAGCAGACGTTCCCCGATATAAGCGGGCTTGCACTGGAAAAATCCCTAGCCGCCGGCCATTGGCGCTGGCTGGATGAAAACGCTCTGAAAAGATTGAACGGAACCGTTCAGTGACTTTCATATCCCCTGTTTTCTTCCGGGAAGATACAAATCGGTAACCGTACCCAACCCGACTTCTGAAGCAAACATGACAGTTTCCGAAAGCGACGGATGCGGATGGATCGTCAATGCGATATCTTCCAGATCAGCCCCCATTTCCAGTGCCAGCGTCATCTCCGACAACAACTCGCCGGCATTCGTTCCGGCGATGGCAGCTCCCAGCAAACGGCCGTCATTCCTGTCTCTCAACAATTTGGTCAGGCCATCCGGACGCCCCATTGTCAGGGCACGCCCCGACGCACTCCATGGAAACACGGATTTCGCATATGAAATACCGCGCTTGTCCGCCTCGTGCTCCGTCAGCCCCATCCAGGCAATTTCAGGATCCGTATACGCAACGGAAGGCACCGTCAGTGCATCATATTCCGTCTTAAGTCCTGCAATAGCCTCAGCCACAATTTTTCCTTCATAGCTTGCCTTGTGAGCAAGCATGGGCTCACCACAAATATCCCCGATGGCATAAATATGCGGGACATTTGTTTGCTGCCGTTTGTCGACAGGGATGAAACCATGTTCATCGACCAGTACACCCGCGTTCTCGGCTCCGATATTCCAGCCGTTCGGACGGCGGCCGACCGCAACCAGAACACGGTCGAACTCTTGAGGTTTTGCCGGGGCCATTTTTCCCTCGAATGTCGCCATCAGCCGCATTCCGTTCTTTTCCAGTCTTGCGACCCGCGTTCCAGTATAAACTGCTTCATACCGTTTGTGTATCCGTTCCATCAAAGGCAATACGATATCCCGGTCAGCGGACGGAATGATTCCGTCGGAAAACTCGGCCACAGTGATTCTGCTTCCCAGTGCATCATAGACACACGCCATTTCCATGCCGATAATACCGCCCCCGATCACAAGCATTCTTCCGGGAATGCCGTCAAGCCGCAATGCGCCGGTAGAATCAACCAGTGCCGGATGATCATACGGAAAACCGGGCAATTTCACTGCCGACGATCCAGCAGCGATCACGGCATTTCCGAACCGGACTCGCCATTTTTCATTTTGTCCGGACACGTCCATATCATGCGGTGTTGAAAACCGTCCGATACCGTGCAATACGGTTATCTTCCGTGCCTGTGCAAGCCTTGAAAGGCCACCGGTCAATTTGTCCACTATGCCTTGCTTCCATCCATTCAACCGGACAGTATCAATTTCGGGTTTCCCGAAACGGATTCCGCGATCACCCATTTCAGAAGCATCGGTAATGACCTTCGCAGCATGAATCAGTGCCTTCGATGGAATGCAACCGACATTCAGGCAAACGCCGCCCAGAACCGGATACCGTTCGACCAGAACGACTTTCTGCCCCAGATCGGCGGCCCTGAACGCTGCCGTATAGCCACCGGGCCCTGCCCCCAGAACAAGGGTATCGCATTCGACGACGTGTGCTTCACCGCCTGATGAAACCGGCTTTGTGAGTGAATGCCTGTCCGACAGATCCTGCTCCTCATCCGCTTCTTCACTGTCCAGCAAAAGAAGCAGCGAACCTTCGGAAACCTTGTCGCCCAGTTTCACTTTCAGCTCCCTGACCACTCCTGCCTGCGGCGACGGAATCTCCATGCTCGCCTTGTCCGATTCCACCAACACCAGCGACTGGTCTTTTCCGATCTTTTCCCCCTCACTCACCATCAGTTCGATGACTTCCACATTCCTGAAGTCTCCGATGTCCGGCACTCTGATTTCCACTGTTTTCATCTCTCACATCCTTTCGGCCTCGCGGTCCGGAACCGACACTGGTTCCATTTACTGTTTGAATTTTGCCGAATCACAAGTGTTAAAGGAGAATCTCCTTCAAATCGGCTAGTATTTCCGCCAGATAAGTAACGAACCGGACTCCTTGTGCACCATCAATCACCCGATGATCGTAGGACAGGGATAATGGCAGGATCTGACGCGGCTGAAACTGTTTTCCATCCCAGACCGGCCGAGTCGTAATGCGTGACAGGCCAACAATCGCCACTTCAGGTGCATTGATCAGTGGTGTAAAGTACGTGCCGCCGATCCCTCCCAGGGATGTAATGGTAAAACTTGCGCCCTGCATGTCCGGCGGATTCAGCTTGCCTTCTCTTGCCAGCGCCGAAAGCTGGGCCATTTCCCGTGCGATCTGCAACACGCCTTTTTTGTCCGCATCCCGAATGACCGGAACGACGAGGCCATGAACCGTATCTGCTGCAAATCCGATATGATAATAACGCTTCAAAATAAGGTTTTCACCTGTGGCATCTAGTGAAGCGTTGAATTCAGGATACTTTTTCAGCGCGGACACACAGGCTTTGACGACAAATGCCAGTATTGTCAGTTTGACATTCTCATGTCGGTATTTTTCATTGGTCGCTTTTCTGAATGCCTCCAGTTCAGTGACATCAGCCTGTTCATATTGGGTCACATGCGGGATCATGACCCAGTTTCGATGGAGATTGGGACCGCTGATCTTCTTGATCCGCGACAGGGGTTGCAACTCCGTTTCCCCGTACTGGCTGAAATCAAGAGACGGCCAGGGCGGGAAATCCATGATATTGTCAAACTGGTTCGGAGAACCCTCCTGATTCAGACATACCTTGACATAAACTTGTATATCTTCTTTCAGAATCCTGTTTTTAGGTCCCGACCCCCTGACACGCCTCAAATCGACACCCAGTTCACGGGCATATTTCCGGATAGAAGGCGACGCATGTGGCACGAATGTACCCGTTTGATGACTCTGTAAACGATCGTGTGTTTCGTGAAACGGCTGCACGGTCTGATTCATGCCTGTTTGCCCCACGAGCGGTGAAACCGCCTTTTCGATAGTCCCCACGAATGGTTCTGCCGAAACGGAAGATGGTCTATCCGGATCGGGCAATCCGTCTTTTTCCATTTCATCGCTGTCCAGCAAAAGAAGCAGCGAACCTTCGGAAACCCTGTCTCCCAGTTTCACTTTCAGCTCCCTGACCACTCCTGCCTGCGGCGACGGAATCTCCATGCTCGCCTTGTCCGATTCCACCAACACCAGCGACTGGTCTTTTCCGATCTTTTCCCCCTCACTCACCATCAGTTCGATGACTTCCACATCCCTGAAGTCTCCGATGTCCGGCACTCTGATTTCCACCGTTTTCATCTCCCGCCTCCTTTTCGGCACACCACCTGAAAACACGATATCCCAGAATCCATCGACGTAACTGCCATTGAAATGGCTTACATGTCGACCGGATTGGGTTTTTCCCGGTCTATCCCGTATTTTTCGATAGCTCTTGAAACGATTTCGGCCGATATTTCTCCCGTTTTCGCCAGTGCCTCAAGCGCTGCAAGGGTGACGTAATATCTGTCTATTTCAAAAAAGCGTCGCAAATTGGCTCTGGTATCCGAGCGTCCGAAACCATCTGTTCCCAGTACCGTATACAATCGTCCTTCCGGAATATAGGCACGGATCTGTTCGGCAAAAAGCCGTACATAATCCGTCGATGCGACGATCGGCCCGGAAGTATTTTTCAGGCATTCCGTCACATAGGGAATCCTCTGCTCTTCATCCGGGTGCATCATGTTCCAGCGTTCAGTATCATTGCCTTCCCGTGCGGCCATCGTAAACGACGTGACAGACCAGAGATCCGCAGCGACATTCCAGTCATCTTTCAACAGATCAACAGCCGAAAGCATTTCATGGGTGATGGTCCCGGAGCCGAGCAACTGGACACGATGAGGCAAATTCCCGTCACCCTCCTGTAACAGATACATGCCCTTCAGGATACCCTCTTCCTGTCCCGGTTTCAGTCCTGGCTGGGGATAGGATTCATTCATCACGGAAATGTAGTAGAAAACGTCTTCCTGCTCTTCCACCATGCAGCGTATGCCTTCTCGGATAATGACAGCCACTTCATGGGCGAACCCGGGATCATACGGCCGACATGTCGGAATCGTGGAAAAAAAGACATGGTTCTGGCCATCCTCGTGCTGCAGTCCTTCTCCGTTCAGTGTAGTCCGTCCTGCCGTTCCTCCGATCAGAAACCCCCTGGCCATCATATCGGCGGCTGCCCACATCAGATCGCCGGTTCGCTGAAAGCCGAACATGGAATAGTAGGTATAGAAAGGTAACATGATCCGGTTGCTTGCCGAATATGATGTCGCAGCCGCAATCCAGGAACACATACCTCCCGCTTCAGTAATCCCTTCCTGCAGAATCTGTCCCGATTTGTCTTCACGATAATACATGACTTCCCCAGAATCGACCGGTTCGTACAGCTGTCCTTTCGGGTTGTAAATGCCGATCTGGCGAAACAGTCCTTCCATTCCGAAAGTCCTCGATTCATCCACCATAATCGGGACAATGCGTCTGCCGATTTCGGGCGCTCTCAGCAAAATGCCAAGCACCCTGACATAAGCCTGTGTCGTCGAAATCGAACGTCCCGGATGTGTCGGTTCCAGCAATGCTGAAAAAGCGGAAAGAGGCGGAACCGGCAAACGTTCATCCGCCTTTTGGCGACGATGCGGCAGATAACCGCCAAGCGCTTCACGGCACTGCCGCAGATAAACCATTTCGGGAGCATCTTCAGGCGGTCTGTAAAAAGGGACTTCATCCAGCCGGTCATCCGGTATCGGCACTCCCGCCCTGTCACGAAGCGTACGGATCGCCCTGTCATCCAGTCTCTTGACCTGATGTGCGATATTCAGCGCCTCTCCGGCATCACCCATTCCATATCCCTTGACCGTCTGGCAAAGAATGATCGTCGGCTGCCCGACATGATCCTGTGCTGCCTTGAATGCGGCATAGACCTTCTGGGGATCATGACCGCCCCGAGACAACCGCCACAATTCATCATCCGACATATTTTCGACCATTTTCAGAAGGCGAGGATCCTTTCCGAAAAAATGATCGCGAACATAAGCGCCATCTCTGGCCTTGTAACTCTGGTATTCGCCATCAACCGTTTCCATCATGACTTTTTTCAGGATATTTTCACTGTCACGCGCCAGCAATTCATCCCAGTCCGATCCCCAGATCACCTTGATGACGTTCCAGCCTGCCCCCCGGAAATCCGCTTCGAGTTCCTGAATGATTTTTCCATTCCCTCTGACCGGCCCGTCAAGACGCTGCAGATTGCAGTTGACGACAAAAATCAGATTATCGAGCGTTTCCCTAGAAGCCAGACTGATCGCGCCCTTTGCTTCCGGTTCATCCATTTCCCCGTCACCGCAGAACACCCAGACCTTGCGGCCGGTTGTATCCGCGACCCCACGTGCCTGCAGATATCTCAGAAAACGTGCCTGATAAATCGCCATGATGGGGCCAAGTCCCATCGATACTGTGGGAAATTGCCAGAAATCGGGCATCAGTTTCGGATGCGGATAAGAGGACAGACCGTTTCCATGTACTTCACGCCGGAAATTTTTCAGCTGTTCTTCAGACAGCCGCCCCTCAATAAAGGCACGTGCGTAAATTCCTGGTGAAGAATGGCCTTGCAAATAGACCAGATCACCGTCAAATGCCTCTGTCGGAGCACGCCAGAAATGATTGAACCCTGTTCCGAACATGGTGGCCAGCGACGTAAACGAGGCAATATGGCCTCCGAGATTGTCACCGTCCATATTGGCCCGGACGACCATCGCCATGGCATTCCAGCGCATCCATGCACGAAGACGTGCTTCATAAGCCATATTGCCGGGAGAACGTTGTTCCTGATCAGGCGGAATGGTGTTGATATATGCCGTATTGCTGGAAAACGGCAGATTGATGCCTTTTTGCCGTGCGACATCGGCCATCCGTTCCATCAGATAATGTGCCCTCTCAGGCCCTTCGTTTTCGATGACGGAATGAAAGGCATCCAGCCATTCCGCTGTTTCCTGCTCATCCGGATCGTGATAGTGAATGAAAACGTCATCCTGCTGATTCGCCATAACCACCTCCCCAATAGGCCGCAAAACGGCATGAAACCCGAAAGACTGCATTCCTGAAAAGATAATAAACCATAAGCAGGCTTCATATCTATCAAATCGCACGGAAAAAGTGATCACTCACCTCATTGCCTCCGTAAAAATCCGGAAACCCCTTCATAAAAACCGTTTTTTCGTGTAGCCCATAGGGTTTACCTAGTGCGCCTTATCTTCCCGTCCTTCAGGTCGGTGACACAAGGCGCGATTTTCCGCCTGACTGTTTTTGTTTAAAATAGCGTCATGAAACGACTGCAAGCTTTCAAATTCCAGTTAAGACCAGATGCTCAGCAGGAGCGTGAAATGAGGCGCTTCGCTGGCGCGTGTCGT
>CAZRQR010000088.1:0-6445 GCA_964602435.1 uncultured Oxalobacter sp. | reverse complement strand
GCGTGGAGGATGTCAAGAATACGACAGCAACGGCCGCTGGAGTGTCCGCTATGATTACCGCGTCACCACCTACTGGCTGCCCAACGGCTCGAAACACACGATCACGTAAACCGGCATGATCGTCCCCGAAAACGCGCTGACCGGACCGCACCCCTTCACTGGAATCGGTCAGGAAAAACAGGCTGGCCGAACTGGATGCCACATTCGGAACCGCCCTGCAAAACGCGCACTGCATCTCGTCGGCCGGCTTCGAAATCAACGCGGACGAAAGAGCGGCCCTCAACATCGCCGGCCTGATCGCCTCAATGGAAACCGCCGACCGTGAAACCGTATCGTTCCGCGCCTATGACAATACCTTTCACACGATCACCCTTGAGCAGCTCAAATCCATGCAGACAGACGTTTTCGCCCATACACAGGCCCTGTACGACCGGAAATGGGCTCTGGAAAAAGCCATTCTCGATGCGCCATCGCGCCATGTCCTCGACGCGATTGACATCCATATGGAATAAACCGGCATTCACGGGATGCACGCCATGAAAACGGGCCTGGCCATCCATCCGACACCCGGCCAGAAAACGTTCCGGCAATCTCAGAAAGAAAGCCGGTACTGGCTTTCTTTTTCCTTTATTCCGATCAAACAATCCTCCCGTACGTTCCGAAACCTGATGGCCATCCCATACCGGTCATGGTCAAAGCCTGATGTCTGGGGTATTCTTCTCCGTATCGACATGTTCCGGACAATGAGGAGACGAGATGAGCGTATCGCACGACAGACTCAGAAACAACAAATTTTTCCGAACCGGCGCCTTCATCCACGGCAAATGGATCACGACCGGCAAAACCTTCCCCGACACCAACCCGGCGACCGGCGAAAAACTGGCCGATATCGCCTACAGCGGCCATGAAGAAACGGAAGCGGCCATCATCTCCGCGAAAACGGCCTTCACCGACTGGCGGAAAACCACCGCGACCGAACGGGCTGCCATCCTGAACCGCTGGTATGCCCTGATCATGGAAAACCGCCCCTTTCTGGGCGAATTGATGACCGCCGAACAGGGAAAACCCCTTCCCGAAGCACTGGGAGAAGTCGATTACGCCGCCAGCTTCATCCAGTGGTTCGCCGAAGAAGCACGGCGCGCCAACGGGGAAATCATCCCCCCGTTCAAACCCGGCTCCCGCATTTTCGCCACCCGCGAACCGGTCGGCGTCATCGCCGCCATCACCCCATGGAACTTCCCGATGGCGATGCTGACCCGGAAACTCGGCCCGGCGCTGGCCGCCGGCTGTACGGCCATCATCAAGCCGGCGGCCGAAACACCTCTGTGCGCCAACGCCCTGCTGGCCCTAGCCGACACGGCCGGCGTGCCGCCCGGTGTGCTCAACGGCGTTTGCGGCGACACACAGGCCATTTCAGACGCAATCATGGCTTCCTCCAACGTCCGCAAAATCACGTTCACCGGTTCGACCGCCGTCGGCAAAATACTGGTCGCCCATGCGGCCGCCACCATGAAACACGTCTCGATGGAACTGGGCGGCAACGCCCCCCTGATCGTCTTCGACGATGCCGACATCGACGCCGCCGTCGCCGGCACGATCGCCAACAAGTTCCGCAATGCCGGACAGGTCTGTGTCGCCATCAACCGCATTTACGTACACGACAACATTTATGACGAATACCTAGCGAAACTGGGCGAGGCCATCGGCAAGCTGACCGTCGGCGACGGCATGACGCCTGGCATTTCCATCGGCCCGCTGATCAATGAAAAAGCGCTGAAAAAAGTCGAACGGCACGTTTCCGACGCGCTCGGCAAGAAAGCAGAACTCGTGACCGGCGGCAAACGCAGTCCGCTGGGCGACACCTTCTACGAACCGACCCTGCTTTCGCACTGTTCGGACGACATGATCATCGCACACGAGGAAACATTCGGACCGGTAGCCGCCTGCTTCCGGTTCGAATCGGAAAAGGAAGTCATCTACCGAGCCAACAACACCCCGTTCGGGCTGGCCGCCTATTTCTACACCAAAGACATCTCCCGCGTTTTCCGCGTCTCACAAGCGCTTGAAGCCGGCATGATCGGCATCAACGACACCAGCGTTTCCTCAACCATCGCCCCGTTCGGCGGCGTCAAGGAATCGGGACTGGGCCGCGAGGGATCGGTCCTAGGACTGGAAGAATATCTGGAAGTCAAGACCCTGCATCTGGGCGGTCTTGAATAGACTCATCCGGCATGTGGAAAAACGGCATGTTTTTCTCCATGCCATGACGTGAACCAGCCTTCCCTTTCAGCCGCCGCCATCCCCGGACAATACAAAAGACCGCCGGATGGAACCGCCCGGCGACTCTCGCAGACAGGGAAACAGGCCGAACATGGCCGGACGGCATCCGTCCTTCCGGCCTGCCGGCACTTTCCGTGAAACCTTCCGGAAAAGGCCTTCCACCACCGGCGGACGCAAAAAACGCTGTCCGCCGTCTGCAGCCTTCATTCATCCATGAAACGGATATCGACGCGGCGGTTCATCCTGCGGCCATGAGCCGTCCCGTTGTCATACCGGAAAGACTTGCCCTCCCCGCGAACCGTCATGCGTGCCTGATCGATGCCACGAGCGGCGAAATAGTCCTTCACCGTCCCGGCACGAGCACGGTACAGCCTCCTGTTACACGCGTCGCTCCCGACAGAGTCCGTCCAGCCGGTTATTTCCAGTTTCCGGTCAGGGGACTGCTTCCGGACGACATCAAGCGCTTCGTCCAGAATCCTGTCGGATTTCCGCGTCAGCGTGGCCTTTCCGAAATCGAAATGGATCCCCCGAAGTTCCATCACCGGCATCGCAACCGGAGCGCACCGGCGATCCAGAATCTTTTCGACCAGTCGGCTGGTCTGTTGTTCATCCAGCAACACATCATCGAGATCGACGACGGCATGCTCGCCGAAAATCCCGTACAGGCGAACGTTTTCCTCTTCATTGCCGGCTAACGACAGCACCGTGAGTCTCCCCCCGTTCGCCCGGAAAGCGTCGAACGCTTCTTTCACCGGCACTTTTTCCGCTTCCTTCCAGAGGGAAAACGCACCGTCCGTCACCAGCACCAGATGTTTTTCGCGGGCCAGCTGCCGTTTCGCCCGTTCCCCCAGCCAAGTCATGCGCCCGACCGACTCCAGACTATCCAGAACTTCTTCATCGAGCACCCGTGCATATTCCGTGGCGGAAAGCCTTGCCGGTTCCTGCCGGACAGTGAAGGGCGCGACCGTGAAAATGCCGGTCTCCGCCTCGCCGCGATTTTCCGCGGCCACCTTTTTCAGAAAGGCCTTTGCCCTGGCTATCTTCGGGAGACTGCCGTCGCGGCCATCACGGGCCGCGGCGTTTTCCTGCGGCAGCATCATCGATCCCGACACATCGATCCAGACATCGAAATCCGACGAGCGGCACACTGGATCGGCTTGCGCTGCCCCCAGCATGGCGGCGAACATCAGGGTAGAAACGGTTCTCATGAACATATCGGCTTCCTCCATCAGAACTGGTAACGATAACCGGCACGGATCTGGATATCCTTGCGATACCCGTCCCCTTCGGCACGATCGACCTGCACATACAGTTTCCGGTTCTGGCCGAACTGCCAGTCCACATCCAAGCCGTAATACAGCACGTTCTCCGCAACATGCCCCGTAAACCGGCTGCCATTCATATACAGCGACTGGTCGCCGTCGAACTCATGAATCCATCCGGCACGCCCCGCGATTTGCACATACCGCCTGTCCAGACTGTTTTCCCAGCCATAGCTGAACTTTTTGCACAGCACGCCGCCCAGTCTTCCTGTCAGGAAATCGACGTCATTCTGCCGGACATGAATGCCATTGCTCGTGCCGTAATCCTCGCCATCGACATGGAACCAGGACAACTGGATCTGCGGCTCGAAAAACCAGTGGTTGTGCCACTGGCGGTCATCCACATCCTCGCCCCATTTGAACATATGTACCACTTCAACCGAAAGGCCATACCCCCAGTTCGAGAAATCCCCGTGCATGTAACCGGTATACTCATTATGGAAACCGCTGAAATCCGTATCGAAATACCCGACGCTTCCCACAATATCCGCATAACTGCCGTATTTGTTCATATAGGCTCCATAGGCCTTCAGCATATAGTGGTCCATGTCCCCGCTGCCGTCATAACGGTCGGCTTCCATATCCGCATAACCGCCCCTAAACGACACACCGACCAACCAGGAACGATCCTCGCTTTTGTCGATCAGACGATCGATACCAATATGGACACTGTAATCCTCGGTCTTGACATCGCCATCACCCAGTCCCTGCGCGTGATAACGTGAATAAATCACCTTGCCCCAGACACCGTCCTGCGCACCGTAACGAACTTCTCCCAGACGGTGGCGCAAATCGGAAAGATCGGACAGCCAGCCGTAATAAATATGGTTCAGGCCGCCCAGATCCTCGATGATCCCGACCGAATTGGAGGCTCTCGAGGAAATCATGACATATCCGTTGTCATTATCCTCCTCGACCCGGGTGAATTCGAGCATCGGATTGCCGCTCCGGAGATTCACCCCTTTCCATGCCGTCTCTTCATGCTCGAATCCTTGGGTCACCAGAGAGGAAGTCAGGCTGGCGTCCGATGCATCGTCCGGTTGCTCGTTATAGGCCACCAGATAGGTCTTGCCCGGCTCGTTGTCGCTGATGGTGACGTAAAGCACAGCGTCCTTGTCCAGTATCATGCCGCCCCGCGTATGAATCGAGAAACCGTCATTGCTGATCGCATCCAGCGCCTTCGCATGACCATCCTGGACTCCGTCATCCAGTTCGCTGAAATGAGCGACCCCGCTTTCCTGGACAAGATGACTGGACGTCAGTGTCAGATAAGTGATCGTGCCTGCGGCCGCCTTGAACGTATTTTGGTGAATCTGGTGACCCTGCGCCAAGATCAGAGTTCCCTGATTCAGATACATTTCCCCGGAACCGGTCACCCCGCCGTTCAGAATGGTGGCGACATGCTCCGTCTCATTCGAACCGAACCAGAAAATGCCGTCGTTATAGATGTCGTTGTCTTTTCCCCCGGCGGTATTGCCTTCAAAAAGATTCCTACCCCCCATTACGACAGTATCGGCACCACTGTTATATATGGCACCGCCGGCATCCCCAGCAATATTGCCCGCGAATACACTGTCCACTACCTGCAATGTCCCCGCATTGCGGATAGCGCCGCCATTCGTAACAGCCTCATTGCCGTCAAATCTTCCATCGGACACGGACATTTCTCCGGCATTGTAGATCGCGCCACCCTGCGCACCCTTGTTCCGGTTGTAAACAGGTGCAGAATCCGTCAGCGTACCGGCATTATAGACAGCGCCGCCCCCTGTATTCGTGGCTACATTGCCTACAAATACATCACCGTTCGTGACACCCGTCGCACCGGCATAAATCCGGAATGCGCCGCCCGAATAAGCCGCCTCGTTTCCGATATAACGCGAACCGGAATCACTGAAACTGCCGTGCTGAATGGCTATCGCGCCACCATGCCCGCTCGATTTGTTTTCCAGAAACACATCATTTTTCAGACTCATGGAAGGAGCAAAATCACTGCCCACAGAACCGACCGCCTGCTGGAGGGCACCCCCCTGTGTCACCGCCGTATTGCCTATATAGACAGATCTGGTATCCGTCAATTGGCCGTAATTCGTGATCGCCCCACCGAAACGCGTATCCAAACCGGCGACCTTGCCGTTTCCTTCAAACAGCGAACCGGTAATCACAAGCGTGCCATTCACATAATTGTTGATCGCCCCACCGGCAAAATTGTCCGAATTACCCGTAAACGACGTATTCGTGATCGCCAGTACACCATCATTGAAAATGGCGCCCGCCGACTGGTCGCCCGTCGCCTTGTTGAAATAGTAATCCAGATTACCTTCAAATCGTGAATCGCTGATCTCGCCCTGCGTCCCGGTATTCAGATAAAACACCCCTGCTCCCTCCTTGACCTGTTCACCATCGGTGGAAGAAGTACCGTTCCAGTTATAAAAGAGGCGTTCGCCTGAAAGAAAGAAACTGCTTCATGTGCTTCATGGACATTCATTCCTGCAAAAAGAACGGAAAAACGGGAAACAGCAGGAACAGGACAGACGCTAATAATCATTAAAAAAGCCGTTAATAATCAAAACGTCTATTAATAAAAAAGGGATTTTCATTTCTCCTGACAAAATGCGCCGTTTTGCATACCGGCCAAACCGTTTGCAGGACGGCAGGATTCCGTTATCATTTCATCATGCAGGGCAGGTAACAGGCGGGATGCTGTCCGGTCGCCGCTCAGAGTGCAGGTTTCAGGATGTCTGCTATTGATTATTAGCGGACGTCTGATCTCGACAACAGGAAACACCGAAAACGGAAACAGCACGCCTACCCCTGCCCATGCAAGCCCGGTGGCTCTTCAACCC
>CAZRQR010000087.1:0-6634 GCA_964602435.1 uncultured Oxalobacter sp. | reverse complement strand
GTAAAGATCTGGCCAGTGTCAGTCGAATTTCCAGTCGTATAGCAGGTCAACGGCCGTAATCGCCCCCGTCTGCCCTATCAGTGAAAGACGCCGTGAAATAAGATAACGCAACTTGATCAGATTGGTAGCGCCTGTCAGCCCCTGCTCATAAGTCAGATAGAGACGTGAGGAAATCCGCTTGGTCAATGACAGGACCGTTTCATCCAGCTGTGATGACGATGAAATGCCAATATCATCAAGACCAATCGTACTGGCCAGTTTCGTCGGCAAACCACCAGACTGTTCCGTGCTCAGTATGGCGGCAGCGGCTGTTGCAATAAGAGCACGTTGCTGATCATCCCCGTTCTCGCCTCCGCTATATCCAAGAACCAACCATGACAGTTTCTCCGTATTGGAGACCTCAGGAGTCGATACAAGCTGGACTTTCGGCGACTGTGCCATTCCCTTGACAGCAACACCGACCTCAGTGACATCATTTGTGGGAGGAAACTTCCGTACGGCAAGAATATCAATCGTCGGATTTTCTACCGGTCCACTGAAAGTCACTTGCCCCTTCCTGATAATCAGTTTCTGTCCAAATGCAGTATAAGAGCCATCTTCCGTATTGACGGTTCCAAATACACGCAATCTGTTGTCCGGACCGGATACTGCCTGAATCTGGCCGGCAAGCTTGGTATCAAGTCCCTTTCCTGTCAGATAGAAACTGTTGCCAAGACCGACTTTCACATCGAATCTTATCGGGACAGGATTGCCGGTTTTCTTTTCAGGACGTCCCAACACGACAACATCCTTGCTGTAAGTAACATTCTTGCTGTCGGCCAGAATAATCATGGCACGGTTGACATACCATTCTCCGATCAGTTGCAACCTGTTTTCGTCCAAGGAAAAATTTCCCTTTCCGGTAACGGCAAGTTGTCTGTCCACATTGGACAGAATCAGCAGCTTGTCGGTCTGGAAATGCAGGTCGCTTAGTGCTTGTCCATTTTTCAGCTGAATTCCTCCACCGATTTGCAGCTGTCCTTCCGGTCCATAAATAATTCCCTTGACAAGCCGTATGCGGCTTCCATCCAGCACTGCGGATACCTCACCACGGGACAGACTGACTCCCATGCTCAACCAATTTACCGCCAGATTTTTTCCATCGATATTGCCCGATAACCAAGGGTTGCCCAATATACCGTTTCCGTTAACACGAAGTGATACCGAACCGCCCAGTTCCACATCCGGTTGTCCTGTCAACGGCCCGATCCATGCAATTGAAGGCATATCGGCCTGTATGGACAAATCGAAGGGACTCTCTCTCGATACACCCCAACTTCCATTATGCAAAACGAACTTCGTCGTGGCCTGAGCCTGAACGGTTCCTGCCTTTTCACTTTCGATCTGCACATCGACACTGGCTGTATTCCGGGAAAAAACCGCCTGAATATCAAACGTATTCATCCCCAATTTGATGCGATTATCGCCCAATAACGTGATATCGCCTTGCTCCCTGTAAAGATGTACCTTTCCATCCAGACTTTTTCCGGCCACCAGCGACCAGTCTGCCCCGAAAGTCAGTGTCGTACGAACCGTATTCTCCGTTTCCGGAGAAATGGCAAGCAGATAGGCGAGTGGCACACCTCGCGCATTGCCTGATGTTTCCAACCGTTCACCTTTTTTAATCAGTTTTTCCACCGTCAGTTGCCCGTCAGGCAACTTGAATGTCATATTACGGAGAGATATCTCATCACTACTGATCTTTACCGGAACGGATGAACTCAATATGAACGGTTGCCTTCCCCTGTTCCGGAATGTTTCCAGCCGTCCTTCCCAGACAGATTTCGACGTCAGGCCACCTGCTGCCTGTATGGTCAGATCGAATAATCCGTTTTTTGCTGCCGCCTGTATGATATGAGACTGTAACGTTCCATCAATACTGGCCAGAATCGTTTCCCATTTGCCCGAACCTGCCGCCACATCATCAAGTTGTACATTCACTGCGATCCGGTCATGCAATTCCGTTCCAAAACGTACGGCCGCCTGCAATTTCCTTGCTCCGTACCGGCCCAGCACCATGAAATCGGTTCCATCCAGATTCATCGCAACATGCATCGAATCCAGAGAACCACCCAGTTCTCCCTCACCGGATAACACACCCTTGTACCCTTTTCCAAAAGAAGCGAGATCCGGTACGTCCAGTTTCCAGACCAGTTTGTCTCCGCGTTTTCCCAGATTACCAGACACGCTCATGGAATTGGCTCCCAGTGTCAAAAGCGCCCCTACATCCCTTATTTCCCTGTCACCGATACGGAACTGTCCTTTGCCGGCCAGCACCTGATTGAACAACCGGCTCGATAAAAAGGTATACCGCACAAGAATATTCTGTCGGGGTTTCAGGGAACCGGAAATATCAAGTTCGAAATTCAGGTCGGATACCGGGAATTCGCCGAATGAAGCGAAATTGAACCGGTTGACCTCACCAGCCAGCTCAACAGTCCGGTTTTCGCCCAGAGTCATATGTCCAGTCATTCTGAGTTCGCTCTGGTCTGCCTTGAGCAACATTTCCTTCAGATCAAGCTCATTTTCCCTTTTAATCAAATGGGCATTCAGGCGAACACGGTTTTCCCCCAGTTCAATCCTGAAATCCTGATTTTTTTCCAGTTGGAGAAAATGGATTTTCCCTGAAATACCGGTCTGCCGAATTCTCGAACTGATCTCATGCAAATCAAATCGTGAAGTTCCAAGCACCAGTTCAGCTTTTCCGGAGGCAAACAACCCGTTTCCGGTGAACTGTCCTGCCTTCCCGAAATCCAGCAAAATATCGTTCAAAAGAATATGGTCCATCTGACCGCCGATTTTTCCTTTCAGGAACCGGACGGGTATTGCATGCTGGTCAAACGGTCCCGGTTTTCCGTTCCTGACTGCCATTTTCCCTTCCAGCGACTGATCCGTACCGGCCTGAACATCAATTTGCATATCGAAGTCTGCAACAGGCCATGTCTGCTCAACCTTTGAAGGATCCAGTCCTTTTGCGTTCAGCCGGACAGATTCAAACGGAAAAGATGCCAATGGCGTCAACACCGCATCAACCCGACCTTTGGCTTCATATCCGTCCAGGTCGCCCGAGACATTCAGGCGATTCAGGTCCCCTGACAAAATGACATTCGCATTTGCTTTGGCCTGTTCGTTATCGAACCGGATCATGCCATCAACCCTGTATGGCTGCGACATGCCAAGATCCAGATTAATCCCTGCATTGCCAAAAGGACTGTCAAATCCGAGATCTTTCAAATGCCATGTTGTCGCATCGGATACCAGTGAAAAATGTATATTTTGCAATGTTACCCCAACCCCGAATTGGGTAACGGAAACGGAATCGAAATGTACATCCGAAATCAGAACGGAAATCGGAGGTGCCAGCGACTGCGGCAAAATGAACGGTTCATCGGAAGACTGTTTCAGGTCAATGCTGACACTGGTTGCCGAAATCCGGTCAACATCCAGCTGGCCACGCAAAAGTTTCCAGGGATTCCATTCAAGCTCCAGATGATCGATCCGTATGTCTTTTTCAGGACTGTTGAGAGAAATTCTCTCAATCTCCAGCGAACCGGCCAGCGTTCCCGAAACACCCGTAATCTCAATATCCCCATCACCCGCCTGTACCACTTTCCTGGCGACCCATTGCAATGTCCATTCCTGTCCGGCCAGCCAAATCAGCCCGCCGAGCAGGAAAAAAGGTATAAACAACAGTATCAGCCAGCGCCACCGCATCAGAAAGTAAATCCCAATGAAAAATGCAACCGGAAATTGCCGGTTCTCTCACCATATGCCAGATCAACACCGATCGGTCCTGCCGGACTGCGCCACCGGCCGCCAATACCATAGCCTATGGCAGGATCAAGCTCCTTGATGGTATCGCCGGCATTACCGGCATCGACAAAAAAGGCGATCCCCCAATTCCGGATGAAATAATACTGATACTCGGCGCTGGCGACAGCTAGGTAACGGCCGCCGACAACGGCATCGCCCTCCCTGACCCCCAGACTCTGGTAAGAATATCCGCGAACAGACTGGTCGCCACCGGTACGGAAGAGAACCGTTGACGGGACACCATTCTTGCCATCTGAAAAGACCGCTCCGAGTTCACTACGCAAAACAAGAACCCCTTTCTCGCCGACAGGCTGGAAGCGGACACCTTTGAGATAACCTCTTACAAACGACTTGTCCGTCAATACCGGTTCGACTGCCGCACCGGCCTGCGCTTCAAATGCATAGCCTTTCGAAGGGGCAAGACGGTTGTTCAGGCGCCGTACAATAACGCCAAACGTCACCGGCAATGCCTGGCTGTATTGTCCTTCAGCGCCGTCAATCCGGTTATGTTCATTCAGATATTCCACACTCATGTATTTTTCCAGGCGTGGCGTTCCCCACGCTCTTCTGAAATTGACACCTGCAACCCGGGTATCCTCACCTTCAATTTCCGAACGGTCATACATCACACCGAAACTGTCCCGTGTGCCGTCAGAACCGGGCGGAAGATAAACATCCGCTTTTGCGGTCTTCTGTTTTGACTGCAAGACCATGGAACTTTTCAATTTATAATCCCGGCCGAAAAAATGGAGATTGTCATACGTCAGGCTGATACGTTCCCCTATATCCGTACTGTAACCGACACCGACAGCTGCATGTTTCTTCTTGTTTTCAACAACGGTAACGGTAATGGGAACTTCTTCAAGACCGGATTCCAAATCAGCAACGACTTCAACCGAGCTGAAATATCCAGAATCCTGAATCCTCGACTGCCAGTTCAAAAGCGCATTTTCCCGAAACGTCGAACCGACTTTCACCGGACGTTGTCCCATAATGACATCTTCGCCATACCGGTGTAATCCCACTATCCTGATCGGTCCGAATTTCACCGGACCACCGCTGTTGACAATGACCTTAAGCGTCACCTCATCCGTTTCAGGATTGACAATCGCCTGTGTATCCTCCAGTTCGGCTCGTGGATAACGTACCCGTGTAACCTGTTTCAGCAGGGCAATCTTCGCAGCTTCCCAGTCTTCCATTCTGAAAACCGATCCCACAGGCAATTGCCACTGGCTTTTCAACTGTTCAATATCAGGTTTCAGTGAACTCTCCTGCGTTGTGATCGCCCCCTTGAACCCGATATCGACGGCAGCGACCTTTACGGGTTTCCCGGGATCGACATGGATCACGATACGACGGCTGCAGCTTTCAAGTTTTTGCATGTCTGTTTTGATGACAGGAGAATAATAACCTTCGGTTTCCACCAGTTGCCGTATTTCATCCGGAGTATTACGATACAGCCTTCTGAGCTGTGCCGTATCGATCTGTTCATTCCCGCGCCACCGTATCAAATCAAGATTCTGTTCCAGCAGTGTCTTGATTGCTTGCGGAGCATCGATGTCGACATCATACTGCACGGGTTTCGCATACAGTACAGACGAAAAAACAAGAAAGAAAAACAGTATCAGGCTCCAAAAACAGAAACGCCAAAAGAAAGCCGTCTTCATGACTGCCCTGTTATTGCTGCAAATTTCCATGTCACTGGCCATATCATGATCTGCTGTAGTCCGGCTGTTTTTCAATATCCGTTATGTTAGCCGACTCTCTGTGACTGCTGCGCAATATTGCTCAATTCGTTTAATATATTTCAAGAGACGAGAAAAACCGGAAATTTTATATTATTTGAAAAAACAGGTGTCATTCCCGGTACTTGCACCTGTTTTCACACTGCCGCTGCATATTCCAGACCCAGAATAAACATTTCGTTTCCCGCCAAACCATGTCAGAAAAAAAAGCGCTCGTTCTTTTCAGTGGAGGACAGGACTCCACAACCTGTCTTGCCTGGGCCCTGTCCCATTGCGACCGGGTCGAAACAGTCGGTTTCAGTTATGGACAAAGACACGGCATCGAACTCGACGGCAGGCCTGTCATTCTCGAAAAAATACGGCAGTTCTCGGACAAGTGGAACCGGAAACTGAGCGAAGACCATCTGTGCGACCTATCGCTGATCAGCAACTTATCCGAAACCGCCATGACCTCGGAAATGGAAATCCGCATGATGGAAAACGGCTTGCCCAATACATTCGTACCCGGACGGAATCTGATGTTTCTAACCGTTGCAGCCATGATCGCCTATCGCCGCAATCTGAATATTCTCGTCGGCGGCATGTGCGAGACAGACTTCTCAGGTTATCCTGATTGCCGTGACGACGCCATCAAGGCCCTTCAGGTTGCCCTGAATATCGGTATGGATACCCGCCTCAATCTAGTCACCCCCCTGATGTGGAAAAACAAAAAGGAAACCTGGAAAATGGCATTTGATCTGGGAGGACAGAAGCTCGTCGAACTCATCGTCAAAGACACCCATACCTGTTACATGGGTGAACACGATCAATTACACGCATGGGGATATGGATGCGGGAAATGTCCGGCCTGCCAGCTGAGAAAACGTGGATTCGAAGAATATACATCGGAAATCTCGACCTGAGAGTGCATCATTCGAACGTTGATCAGTCCACGATAAAAAACCCGGATGCCGAAGCAGTTGCCGGGTTCGATCTTTACTTTTTTTGGTGATTTCAGCCGATCCGGAGACCGTTTCAATACAGTAGACTTGGACTTG
>CAZRQR010000086.1:0-6857 GCA_964602435.1 uncultured Oxalobacter sp. | reverse complement strand
GTATGTGCCGGAATCGCTGAAGACGGAGGAGCTGTGTCGGCTGGCGGTGGAAGAGTATGGATGGGCGCTGGAACATGTGCCTGAATCGTTGAAGACGGAGGAATTGTGCCGGCTGGCGGTGAAAGAGAGTGAGGGACGTGCGCTGGAGTATGTGCCGGAATCGCTGAAGACAGAGGAGCTGTGCCGGCTGGCGGTGGAATGGAATGGGAGTGCGCTGGAGTATGTGCCGGAATCGCTGAAGACGGAGGAATTGTGCCGGCTGGCGGTGAAAAAGAGTGGAAGTGCGCTGGAGTATGTGCCTGAATCGTTGAAGACGGAGGAATTGTGCTGGCTGGCGGTGAAAGCGGGTCGTGGAGAGGTACTGGAACATGTACCGGAATCGTTGAAGACGGAGGAATTGTGCCGGCTGGCGGAGAGAATAAATTATTATTGTTAAGGATATCTCCAGACATTCTTCCGCTTGGTAAATAGTGATGGCAAAAGAGAAAATGAAAAAACTGGTTAGACAGGATCTGCAAGCATATTGTGAAAAGGGATTTTCGGACGAATAGCAAAGTGGGTCCTTGCGGAGACGGACAGAAAGAGTCGTTGCGTCGTGTTGTCCGTGAGGTGCTCGGAAAGAATATGGAAGGCCTGTTGATCAACCATCCCGTTTATTGACAGGAACAAAAGGACTGTTTGGGCAAGTTGTGATGTGTTTCTCGAGATCAAACGGATAGCACTGAAAGTGGATGATGGGGAAATGTACAGGATGATCCCGGGATGGCTGGTAACGCTCTCGTCGGAATGCTGGGAAAAATGGTGGTGGATATCCGGAGGATCGTGCGTCTGGCGGTTCCTTGTTCGTCCGACGCCGTTTTCTTAGCCTGTGCGGTGTGAATCATCATATTTTCGGAATAATAGGACAGGAGCCGGAACTTTTATACTGGCGGAACGAAATTTGTTATACCGGGTTTCCTGTCAGAGCACTTTGCCTGCAGGAATCCTTCTCTGGAAAGGAGGAAAAGAAACGGGAATCCGAATTCTGAACAGACGCAGTTCCCGCGCAAATTCCGGTGGATGTCCTGACCGTTTTTCGCCGGTTCGGGAAAAACGCGGCAAACAAGGGATAGATGTTGTCGAAGCATATGTCTGCAGACCGGTTCCGTTGACAGGGTATCGAACATGGCAAGCGGGCATGAAGCAGAAACGGTATCAAGAGTCAATGGCTTCTTGCTGGATGTCCCATATGTAGTCGCCGAAGCTGTTCAGCCAGCGTTGTAGGCGACCGGAATCCCTGAGCGTTGCGGTAAAGATATAGCAGGAATCGCCTTCCTCGCAGGTCTGGTCGTTTGACAGGGGGGATTCCCGCAAGTATTCGCCGCATTCCTTGTCCATACAAAAGCGCAAACGTATTCTGGCACCGTTTCCGATGCCGAAATGGCCAGCTTCATCATATTTTTTCAGGTCGAATTCCGGACGGTCGAAATAGTGGGGTGACGCCTTGGCCGACAGAATCCGGTGAACGGCGAAAGTATATTCCCCGTTTTCTTCACGGAAGCGGCCGACCAGATACAGGCGCTGTCCCTGTTGGGCTAGGCCGAGCGGCATGATTTCATGAGCGGTTTCCGTCCCGTCCTTGCGTCGGTAGCAGATTTCCAACCAACGGTTGTCATACAGGGCATTGCTGACTTCTTCCAGAACATTTTTCCTGATTTTCGGTGGAATGAGCGGCTGGGTTTCACCGATGACCAATATTTTGGATAGCCACTCCCGCTGTTTTTTTGTATTTTCAAATGGCCCAAGCTGTTGATGAGCCGTTTTGAAAAAGTTGTCCATCGATTTCATGATGCTTGCAGGAAGCAGATAACGTAGATGCTGTTCGGCCAATACCAGAAATAACGACTCCTGTGGGCTCAGTGTAGGAAGCGACAGGCCGGAGGCATTCGGTTTCCAGGAATAGCCATAAGGTTTGCTACGGTCGTCACGGTCAATGAAATTGCTGAAGATCTCGCTGATTTCATCGAGCTGTCGCTGGATGGTTCGCAAATCACGTTTCCAGCCGATATGGAGCAATTCCTCATGCAGTTCGGATGCTGTGATTTTTCGATGTCGCGGAATACGGCGCATGAGATCGATGATGAACATCGTTGTATTCAAGCTGTTGCGACGTTTTAGCATGATTTCTCCGGAATTTGTTGTATTAGCATAAAATTCTATCCTGTTTTTCATACGACATAAAGTGTCGTATGCGTCAGGATAATGGTTTTTGTTCCACAGGAAAAACAGAGAAAAGAAAGACCAGGTAACAGACCTGTCGGAGACAAAAATTTCAGGGCTGTCAAGACAGGATTTTGAGAGGGGGAAAGTGCATTATTTGATTGATTTTTTAGGATTTTCGATGTTATGAGATTAAACATCATTGTATGGTGAAACCAACCGGTTGGTTCTGTTGCGCAGGCTTATTGGTTGTAAAGAGATTGGTTATGACTGTAAATGATAACAAGACAAAAAAGACAAGAGCGCATTATGTTCTTTTTTGCAAAGATACGCCATTCAAACCGAAGGTCGTAAAGAACAAAAGGACTTATACAAGAAAGATAAAACATTCCAATAAAATGGATCATGACGTTCGGAAATATAGTGAGGAATAATGCGGAGAGGATAGGAATATTATTCAGGATAAAAAAGACAGTGAATTGATTTGATCATGAGAGTGCGAATCATGAAGATTATCTCAAAACACCATGATTGTTATGATTATCTCCAGTATGTATATGGTGTTGATGACAGGGCTGATAAAACATATCACTTCGTTTTCTTGCCTGCTTTCCTGTCCAGCTCGGCCAGCCAGTCCAGTTTTTCGCCGATTTTCTTTTCAAGCCCGTAAGGGGTCGGCCGGTACCATTGCATCTCAGGCATGCCTTCCGGGAAGTAGGTTTCTCCGGCTGCGTAGGCGTTGGGTTCATCATGGGCGTAGCGGTATTCGTGGCCGTAGCCCAGTTCTTTCATGAGTTTTGTCGGCGCATTTCGGAGATGGACAGGAACTTCGCGGCTTTTGTCCTGTTTCACGAAGGCGCGAGCCTGATTGTAGGCCATGTATCCGGCATTGCTTTTGGCGGCGACGGCCAGATAGATGACAGCCTGCGCCAGTGCCAGTTCGCCTTCCGGACTGCCCAGTCTTTCGTAGGTTGTCGCGGCGTCGCTGGCGATCTGGATGGCGCGCGGGTCGGCGAGGCCGATGTCTTCCCATGACATGCGGATGATGCGCCTAGCCAGATAACGCGGGTCGGCGCCGCCGTCCAGCATGCGCGCCAGCCAGTAAAGAGCAGCATTCGGGTTGGAACCACGGACGGATTTGTGCAATGCGGAAATCTGGTCGTAGAAGTTGTCGCCCTTGTTGTCGAAGCGGCGCATGGCATCTCCCAGCGTTTCTTTCAGCAGTGCGATACCGATTTCCTGTTGCTGCCTGGTCATGGCGGCCTGCGCAACGATTTCGAGACTGTTCAGTAACCGGCGGGCGTCGCCGTCGGCGCTGGCGATGAACATGGTTTGCGCTTCCGGCGAAACGGACAGGCCTTTCAGTTCTTTGGCAAGGGCACGGGCCAGCAGGGTTTTCAGGTTGTCGTCATTTAATGATTTGAGTACATAGACGACCGCGCGGGACAGGAGAGCGTTGTTGACTTCGAAAGAGGGATTTTCGGTAGTGGCACCGATAAAGGTGAACAGGCCGCTTTCCACGTGGGGCAGAAAGGCATCCTGCTGGCTTTTGTTGAACCGGTGGACTTCATCGACGAAAAGAATGGTCCTGCGTCCGGAATTCGCACGGATCAGCCGGGCGTGTTCGACTGCCTCGCGGATGTCCCTGACGCCGGAAAGGACGGCGGACAGGGCCGTGAATTCGGCGTTGAAGCCGTCTGCCATCAGTCTTGCCAGGGTCGTTTTTCCAACGCCGGGTGGCCCCCACAGGATCATGGAATGAGGTTCTCCGGATTCGAAAGCGATGCGCAGCGGTTTTCCGGAACCGAGAAGATGTTCCTGACCGACAACATCGTTGATGGTTTGGGGGCGAAGCCGTTCCGCCAGCGGGGCCTGGGTCATAATCGAAATCGTAAATGCTGAAATACAGAAAAAGACAGTCTATATGATGGAGTGGCTGCAAGGCAAAAAGGTTTTGTTTTTTGTGTGCAGGTTCCGTACAAGGCCATATCCATCCGGAGCGGTTCATTGCCATACCGGTCCGGCATATTTTGCGGGATATGGCGGCGGTTATGTTTGTATCGGGAAAAGCAGCGGTATCCTGAAACGATTTGTGGAGTAATATTCTCTTTTGTCCGATAGAACGAATTCGATTATGGGAAGTCAGTTAACAGCAAATCCGTCCGGATTGTCCGATGAAGCGTTGACGGAAACGGAACTGGATGGACAGACTGTCTATGAAGGCAGTTTTTTCAGCGTCCGGAAAGACAGGGTGCGCTTGCCGAACGGAAGTGTCGCGGCACGGGAATATATCCGTCATCCCGGTGCGGTCGTGGTTTTGCCGCTTTTCGACGACGGTACCGTTCTGGTGGAAAGGCAGTTCCGCTATCCGCTGAAGCGGGTTTTCATCGAGTTTCCGGCCGGGAAAATCGACAGCGGAGAAGATGGACTGACCAGTGCAAAGCGGGAACTTGAGGAAGAAACGGGATATATCGCATCGGAATGGCGGTATGTGACGACGATTCACAATGCGATCGGCTACTCTGACGAGCGGTTGCACATTTATCTGGCAAGCGGTCTGAAAGCTGGTCCGGCCCGCCCAGATGATGGGGAATTTATCCAGACGTTCAGAATTCTGGCAGAAGAATTGCTGGACTGGGTCAGAACGGGGCGGATCAGTGATGTCAAAACGGTAATAGGCGCTTTTTGGCTTGAAAAAATTGCCACCGGTCAATGGGATGCTGAAAAAATTGTGTAATGGTTCAAATTATGGTTTATGATGGGATGCGTCGTTTTTGAGGTACGGGTAGAGTGGTACGGTATCAAGACTGTCATTTCTGTTTCTGCTTCAAACGATGGTAGAGTAGAGGCGCAAGCCGGGTTTAACTGAAATAGGAAATATGTAATGGCAACTGGTACTGTAAAATGGTTTAACGATTCCAAGGGTTTCGGATTCATCACTCCTGATGAAGGCGGCGAAGATGTTTTCGCGCATTTCTCAGCCATCAAGGCGGACGGTTTCAAGTCGCTGAAAGAAAACCAGCGTGTTTCTTTCGATATCATAACCGGCCCGAAGGGCAAGCAGGCATCCAATATCACGGTTATCTGACAGGGCGCGGACAGGCCTGTTTTCCTTTTGTCTTTCCTGTCTGTTGTCAGGAAGAGGGAGGGTAGACTGAAAACGGAAACATAAACACATGTTTCCGTTTTTCCGTTTGGCCGGATCATTTTGCTGTTGTGTTTCAGATACGGAAAGACGGTATCCGGTATCGGATACCGGAAGAATGTGTTTTCGTCAGGAAGGGATTCTGAACATTTTCCGTGAGACAGCCAGCAGCCAGATAGTGACACATGATATTCCGGCGCACAGGCTGATCGTTCCGACTGCCATGGTCAGGACGGGCCAGTTCAGTGAACACAGCATCATGGAAAGACTGCCGAAAAGCAAGGCAACGCATCCCCAGAGAGAACCGACCGTTCCGTTGTCTGTATCCATCTGGTTCATGATCAGCATGGTACCGGCAGGTCTGCATGCGCTGCCGAAGAAGGTGACGGGGACATAGAGCAGGGCGAAGGCAAAGGGATTTATGGCGCCGAATATCAGGATCAGGGATCCGGAAACGGCAACACAGCCGAAACAGATCGTCAGGAAAAGCAAACGCGGCACTTTGCGGAGAACTCGCATGTAAAGAATGGGCGCGAGCATGGCGAAGCAGCCGTTAAAGGCGAAGAAATAGCTGTATTTCTCCGCGGACAGGTTGAACAGGTTCATGTAGATAAAGGATGATGTGGACAGGAACGACATGACCGGCATGACCATAAGCGAGAAAATGACGAGCAAAACCAGATATCCCCTGTTGCGCAGGACGAAACCGATTCGTCCCAGTGACTGGAAAGCCGATCCTGCGGTCGGATTTTCCAGTGTCTCTTTCAGGAACAGGGAAATGGTGAAAGCCAGAATGCCGCAGAAGGCCAGTATAACGAAAAGCCCGCGCCAGGAAATGAATTTCAGCAGAAAGGCGCCGATAACCGGTGCCAGCATGGGACAAAGGATGGTCAGCGTTTGTATCCAGACAAGCACCTTTTCCATGACGAGTCCCTTGAAATTGTCCTTGACGATGGCCATGGAAACGGCCTGTATCGCTCCACTACCGATTGCCTGAATGACCCGTCCCGTGATCAGGAGATAGATATTCATGGAAAACACGCAGACAAGACTGCCGGCAATGTAAAGCACCAGTCCGAGGCAGAGAATCGGCTTGCGGCCGTATTTGTCGGTAAACGGTCCCCAGAGCAGCATGGAAATGGCGAAAAACAGCATGAAAAAGCTGAGTGTGAAATTAGTCAGTTCCGGTGTGGTCGAGAAAAAACCGACCATTTGGGGCATGGCAGGCAGGTACAGGTCAATCGAAAGGGGAACGAAGGCGCTCAGAAAAGCCAGAAAGGCGATCAGGCCTCTGGCGCCCAGCGGGAATACCCCCGGGCGCAGTGCTTCATTTTCTTCCTGCATCATAGGTAGTGTCCGGTATTCAATGGTCAGGCAGAACCGGCAGGCGACAGGCAAGTGTGCCGGGTCGTTACGGTTGTTTCATCTATATAGTGAGGACGCAATTATACGGTTTTCTTTCGGGGGAGATAATGTTTGCGAACAGGAAATTTCGGTTTACCTAACCTAGTGC
>CAZRQR010000085.1:0-6897 GCA_964602435.1 uncultured Oxalobacter sp. | reverse complement strand
CACCTTTTTTCCGGATGTATTCCATCAGGGATTGTCCATAGACATCGCTCTCTTTTGGCAATTCGTTCCGCCGCAGTTTTTCCAACATCGGATCAATCGAAATATCCACGCTTTTCCGTTTCGTCAGGATAGCCGGAAGAACGTTTGCACGGATGTTCAATCCTTTCTTTTGCCACTCATCAGCAATACGCCGTATGATTTTTTCGTCTGTCGCTTCCGGATCCCTGGACAATTCATCACGCATTCTGGAAACGGAAAACCACCTCGCCATCAGAGTAGCCTGTGTATTCGATGTCGATTCTTCCCAACGAGCCTGCAATTGTGCAGAAACATCTTCCGTAATGGCATCTATGGCATCTTCCAGATTCTGACGCTTGCCATACGTGGCATTGATATCAGCCAGCGTTTTCTGCAATTCCCTGTCGATTCTGGCCTGATCCGCTTCCAGCAAGGCCAGCTCGTAAGGCGTCACCACTTCCGGATCAGAAAAGTATTTTGTGTGATCTTTCAGTTTGATCGCTGCATCGGTTTTTGCGAAATCGGAACCATGCCGTTCCAGCGGCATTTCAAGATATGCTCCTGATTCAGCCGCTTCACTGTAATTGGTGATCCCGTATCTTTCGGCTGCCCGTGCCGGATCCATGTTTTCGCTTTGATAGTAAGCATCCCATGCATCTTTCCGGATGAATGCGCCATCAGCCTTGCTGTCCTCGGCAACGCCTTTGAAATATTTTCCGTAAGCTTCGGAATCCCTTTCATTGAGTTTCGCTCTTGCTGCCGTGTCGGTAGCCGCCTCGACAACTCTCTTGTTTTCCCTGCTTTTGAGAATGCTTCTGGCATTGACCGCCCCATGCGTGATCAGACCGACAAGACCGCCGACAAGAAACTCATCCCACAACTGTTCCGCATCCGGAGCCTGAATGCTTCTGTCCACCAATGCGGTGCGAAACCATGTCTGGCCAAGGTCTTCCGTGACTTCCTGTGAGCCTTCGCCCAACCCCGCCAGCAGCGCCCCTGTCGCAAACCGCACTCCCCTGTTCTCTATCATTTTCATGATCGCCGGAGCGCCATATTTCTCGGCAAGCCTGATCAATGCCGGAGTGTATTTCCCGGTCATGAAGTCCAAGCCGAATTTCTCCGTCAGCACTGTCACTGCCGATCCACCCAGAAAAGCGGCCTGTTCTCCTGCTATAGATGGATTTATTCCCTTCTCGAGCAGACGTTTCCGGTCTTCGGCAAATGATTCGCTCATTTGTCCGGAACCTTGCATACCAAGGAAAAACATTCCGCCATATCCTCCGGTTGCAGCCATGAGCGCAATCTGTCCGGCGACCTGACCAAGCCCCCTTGCAATCTGGTTTCGTAACCGGTTACGCCTTTCTTTCGGGATATCGATATATTCTCCGATATCCTTTTTGATAAACCGGGACGTTCCCATAACCGCTTCGCGCCCCTGTTCGTCGGCAATCCCCGATTGTGACAGTTCATCGCCTCCGGTCATGGCCTGCAATTCCGACATCGCGCCATATTGCGAACGCAGTATGTTTTCTTCCACGCCCTGGGCAATATTCCCCAGAAAATCGGAGACTATGCCTGCACCGAACGAGCGTCCGAAATCGGAAATATTCGTGAAAACACTTTCCGTTTCCTTGAGATTGTCAATATCGTCATGCGCTATCCAGGCATTGTTGATATCCTCAAAGAAAGCCATCGTATGAGGAAAATCCTGCGCAAGTCTCATTTTTTGCAGCCGGAGAGCATTTGCCCGTCTGGCCGCGTCATCCGGAAAAGCCCTCGCCGCATCGACAGGCATGCCAACCGTCGCCGCATTTTTGCGAATGATATTTTCCTGATCCGGATTGGTATTTCTCGCGTCATCGAGATTGAAGAGTGCCCTTGCCTGCCTCCGGTCTCTTCCCTGTATAACGGCATCCACTGCGGCTTCCACAGAAACAGGACTGACGGAAGCACGGTTATTTTCCGGCAAAGTCAGTTCATCAATTTCTCTCATTCTTCCATGCTCCTCATCACAAGATAGGCTTCCAATATCTCGTCCTTTGTCGGTGTCATGCCCCGTCTCTGGAAATCGGCCTGGATTTTCGTAACGGATTCGGATGGAATGTCCGAATAAGTCAGCGTAATGGCACGCTTGCTGATATCGCTCATTGGCAGGAATCCGAGAAAATCCTGTGTGTAAGTGAACGTTTGCGCAAATGCCTTGTTGATCTCGTCTTCCGTTTCTTTCAGCGTCAGTTTTCCCCCCTTGAGTTCCCTTGCCAAATCAAGTCTTCGCTGAATGTACTTGCGTTTGGTGGCAATATCGGCATTGGCGTCGGTATCGTCTTTTTTCGGTTTAGGATCAATGCCAATCTGGCGCAGGTTGTTTTCAAAAAGCTGATTCTCGAATCGGGAAAGCAGACCGGCTCCTTTCCCTGTACCGGACAGATCATGTCCGCGCCGTTTCGCAAAAAACTGCCATGAAGATTCCGTCAGGCGTGAACGGAGTGAAAGAAATTCGGAATCATTCAGGCCATTCAGATAGCCATCGTCACACAGCTGGTTATACACATACGGATCGTCTGCCTGAACGCCCTTGCCGATCTTTTCGGCGAATGAATAGAATTTCACCCTGTTTTCCGGATCGGTCTGCTCCCACTGTTCCGAAGAAATGGCAGAAAGATCGCCTCCGTTATCGATCAGTGTCTGGTAAACGGTCCGTTCGTTTTCTTCGGTGATTTGTTTTCGTGCCGCTTCCGCCTGACGGTTCCTTTGTGTCGCCTGTTGTATGGCGATTTTCTGCGCACGGATATTGTCCGGAATGGCTTGCCGCACCGCATCCGCCAACTCCTCATCCGTTACCCTGTGACGTCCCCCTGTCTTTTCTCCACGCCTGAAACTTGCCGGAAATATCCTGAACATATTTTTGCGTCTCAAAATAAGCATGAGCGAGCCAGTCATTGCCGTATTGCTTGACCCACTTGTCCAGCTGACCGGGACCGGCATTGTAGGCTGCCAGCGCTTTCGGGATATTGCCGTCATACCTTTTCAACATGGCATGCAGATAATCCCGACCGACACGCGCTCTCTCTTCAAGCGAATCATCTCTGGCCGGTTTGACACCGAATCCCGGATCACGATTCGTCGGATCGGTAACCTGCCACCTTCCCTACGCCCCTTTCGGGGATGTCAGGACATTGCCGTTTTGTCATAATCCTGATTGTGCGATTCCCTGTCCACGACAAGCCAATCAAGAGCTGACAGGTCATCCTGCGGATACTCCGAAGCAAACCGGTCATAGACCTGATTGCCGACAGACAGGCCGAGTACTTCTCCTTTTTTCGTATCGAGTATCCTTCTCGTCCGGATAATATCCGAAACGCTCAAGTGCGGTTTGCCGTGTTCAAACAGGGTCTCCACTTTTTCAAGATCGTCATTTTCCGCAAGATCGGCAATGGCCGCCATGACGGTTTTACGATCCATGCACGTCTTTTCCACCAGATCGGCGATCGATGGCCACAGCCTGTATTCCGCATCGGCATAGTCACATAACGTGACCAGCACGAACTTCACGGATGATTTCATCTTCTGGGCATACGCCCATGTCATCGCCTGTATGCTCATCCTTCCCCGCCCCTAACTGTCCTAATTGCGAAAACCTTTTCGGGTACAGAATTTCAACCTCTCTTATTTCGCCATCAAAAAATTCGGACAAACGTTCGGCAAGATTGGGAGATGGAATTTGCTGACCGCGCTCAATCCTCGAAAGATGTGATGCACTGATACCCAATTCGCCGGAAACAAACTGTAACGACAAACCGTGCCTCTTTCTGCATTCCTTCAGTCTGCTCATATAACATAACCGTTGTTTGAGTAATGCTCAAAATATACCACGGATTTTCGTTTCGTCAACCATTTGCCTGTAAGTCAAAAACAAAAGAAGATATCAATATGAAATTTGGACAACGACTAAAAGAAATCCGACTCTCCAAAAACCTGACCATGACAGACGTAGAAGCCCGTGCTGGTCTGAAGGTCGGAAACATCAGCAGGATCGAGAAGGGAACACAATGGGTATCGGAAGATTCCCTGCATGCTATTGCGCGTGCCCTCAATATCCCGGTTGCAACACTCTTTACAGAGGAAAATTCCAACAGCACAAGCGGCTACATTACATTCCAAAGACTGAATGTTGAGGCCAGCGCAGACTCAGGAAGCGAACCTGTCGAATATCCAGACGTCCTGCAGGAAATCCGTGTGCTTGAATCATGGGCACGTCAAACGCTGGGAGTGGTAGATCCCAGTCGGGTAAAAATCATCACCTGCAAGGGCGATTCCATGACGCCAACAGTTCGCCCTGGAGATATTGTATTTGTCGATGTTTCCATCCAGCATTTTCAGGCGGAAGGAATTTATGTATTGGCATGGCAAAATCAACTTCTATTGAAGCGCCTGAATGCCTTGTTTGATGGCAGGCTAGCAATACAGAGCGATAATGAAACCAACTATAAAACTGAATACGTCAGAGCAGAACAGTCTGATCAATTGACCATTTGTGGAAAAGTGCTTGGCTGGTGGACATTAAGGAAAAGTGGGATGTGAAATTGGAATATGGCATGAACTTACTAATAAATAGATCTAGTTTGTTTCTATTCTCATTTTTTTATTTATTATGCTCGCCTGCTTTTGCGTGGGATGGAACAGATCAAGATGGCAATATCATTGAAATTGAAAAAGGAAATTTGGTTCGGTCTGGATTAGACATTGAAGTTTATGATTACAATGCAGGTGAATATAAAAAAGTGGAAATACAGTCAAAAAAGTGGAAATACAGTCAATAATTATGGAACTGGTGTTGAAATAGAAGTCTATGATTACAACACTGGTGAATACCACACTTACGATATGGAGTAGAAAATGAAAAAACTGATCGTTTTTGCAATTTCAATCGTTATCGCCCTTCCTGTTTTTGCAAAAGAACCAGTCAAGCGACTATCCGATCAGCAAGTCAAAAGAAAAATCATTCAGGAATCTATCGCTTCTTATCCGGGTAATTGTCCCTGTCCGTATAATTTCGCACGCAATGGATCACGGTGTGGCGACCGCAGTGCATGGAGCCGTCCGGGTGGATATAGTCCTATTTGCTACGAAAGCGATGTAACCCAAAAAATGATCCGATCATGGAGAAAACAAAACGGGCAATAAATATAAACAACTAAACAAGCCTAAATACTGATAACCCGGTGAAATACAAAAATTCAGAAAAATAAAAAACCGGATTTTATGTCGGTTTTTTATTGATGCTACTTTGACCGATGCCTTTTCCCTTTTCTATCATCTTTTCGTCATTCATGATTTCTGTCTAACTAACGATTTTCCCGTGTATGCCACACACGAAGTACCGAAATAGTCAAGTTCCTGATCTCATAACGTATCTCATAATTTCCTATCAAGATACGCCTCACTTCTTGTGATTCAAATTCGAATAGCTGCTCACCGATTCGTGGGTTGGATAGCAGAATGTTTGGAGCCTTGGTTAAAGCTTGTATGGCACTCGCAGCGGCCTTTTTGTTTGCGGGTGCCAGAAATTCATATAGGCGCGACAAATCGGAAGCAGCCTTGCTTGTCCATTTCAGTTCCATTATTTCCCAGACTCCGGCAAAGGCAATGGATTGTCAGTGCCAAGACTTTCCGCCCACGCAAGTATGGCCTCATGATCGACAACCCGTCCCGTATTCACATCGGTGAGCGCTTCAAGTGTCATTTGATACCGTTCTTCTTCCTGTTCTATCCAAGCAGATAACGCCTGCTTGATAACCCAGCCTCTCGAACGCTCGATACGTGCCGCCAGCTGATCGACTTTATCCGCCAAAGGTAACGGTACATGTGCGGTTATTACTTTGGACTGCTGTTTCATGATCTTACCTCAAAATATGATTTTAATTTAATCGTAACGATTAATTTTTGATCAGTCAACAAATCCGCCGCTCTTTGTGTTGCAACATCCCTACAAAAATAATAAATTTTGAGCTTGACTCAAAAAGTATTTTGAGTATTATTGAGTCATTGATTGAGCAATACTCAAATTACGAAGTGCAAAGATGGGAACACAATTCGTCACAGCAGGCTACGGCGATTCCTGCACTTGGGGACCATGCATGGGGCACCCGAACGACCCGAGCACCGAACTAGCGCAGGAAGAAGCGCTGTTTGAACAGGCCGTTGCCGAACGCAAAAAATTCCTCGAGGAAAACATCTGCGGCGAGCTGTCGAACGCTGGCACCAGCCACGGCGTCACCGAAAAAGTCGCTCTCACCTTTGCCGCCACACTGGCCGGCCTGTCCGACACGGAAATCATCCAGATGATGCACATGTCCTGCTGGAACGAGCAGGAAAAACTTTCGGAATTCATCTCGAAATTGATTGACCGCGCAATCGACAAGACAGCCGAACAGGAAGCGATGGAGGTAATGCAATGAACCACTATATCCACCTCGCCACCGCATGGCGATACATCATCACATCCTTTTTCATCGGTGCCGTACTCGGCTGCCTCATCGCCTACGTCTGGACAGATGACGCCCGGATCGAAAAAGAAGACCAGCTCATCCGGATCAGCCGGATAGTAAAAGCCCATTATGTGCGGGAGTGCGGAAAATGAAACAGGAAAAGGGAGCGTGTGTGAGCTTTGTGGTGAACAACGTTTAAGGAAAGGAAAATAGACATGGCACTCAAGATCATTCCGGCCAGCGAGCCGATCACAGTCGAGCAGTTGGTCGTGACGATTTACGGTCAACCAGGAGTGGGTAAAACATCTCTTGGTTTTACGGCGGAAGCTCCCCTACTGCTGGATTTTGATCGCGGCGCTTACCGTGCAATGGGACGAAAAGACGCGGTAAA
>CAZRQR010000084.1:0-7600 GCA_964602435.1 uncultured Oxalobacter sp. | reverse complement strand
ATTTGGCTATGGCCTTGGACTGACCAACCCTTGCCTGGGGTCTTTCACTCGTTAGAAAATGTGCATGCCATGCACACAAAAACAGGGCCTTCCGGCCCTGTACAGGAAAAACGGACGATCACTTTTGTAAACCGATCTCGGCAATCCGCAACAGATTCGTTGTTCCGGGCTGCCCGAACGGCATACCGGCCGCGATAGCCAACTGATCTCCTGGTTGTGCAAACCCTTCCGAATAGGCTGTCCTGCATGCCGCGTCAACCATTTCATCGACGTCTTTCACATCATGATCGATGACTGTGGAATGGATACCCCATGCCAAAGCCAGCCGTCTGGCAGTGGACAAATGAGGCGTAATGCTTAAAATCGGCGCGAGCGGTCTTTCCCGGGCAGCACGCAAACTGGTATTGCCGGAATCGGTATAAGTCACATTGACAACGGCACCAACCATCTGTGAAACCGTTTTCAACGCGGAACAAATGGCATCACTTTTCGACAACAATGAAACTTCATGCTGCACATCGATCATTTTCGAGTAAAACGGATCACTTTCCACTTCACTGATAATGCGGTCCATGATCGAAACAGCCTGCACCGGATAGGCGCCGCTTGCCGATTCGGCGGAAAGCATGACTGCATCGGCACCATCATATACGGCATTGGCAACATCCGAAGCTTCTGCCCTTGTCGGAGTCGGCGAAACGATCATCGACTCCAGCATCTGTGTGGCGACAATGCTCGGTTTTCCATAATGACGGCAGGCGCGCAGTATTCTTCTTTGCGCACCAGGAACCTTTTCCGGTGGCAATTCCACCCCAAGATCTCCTCTTGCCACCATCACCGAGTCCGATGCCATCACGATCTCATCAAGATGATCCAGCGCTGCCGGTTTTTCGAGTTTCGTCATCAGACCGGCACGCCCGGCAATCAGGCGACGCGCCTCGACGAGATCCTCCGGACGCTGTACAAAGGAAAGCGCTACCCAGTCCACGCCAAGCGACAGGGCGAACTCGAGATCACGCCGGTCTTTTTCGGTCAGAACCGGAATCGGCAGAACGACATCAGGCACGTTCACTCCCTTGCGATCCGACAAGGGTCCTCCGGTCTCGATCCGGGTTCGTATTTTATCAGACGTGCCTTCAATGACTTTCATCCTGAGCTTGCCATCATCCAGTGAAATTGAATGCCCGACATCCATGACACCGAACAGTTCCGGATGAGGCAAATTGACCCGTTTTTCGTCCCCATCAGCGGTATTGCGGTCGAAAACAAATTCCGCTCCCGTTTTCAACTGCACTTTTCCATTGGCAAACTTGCCGATACGCAATTTGGGTCCCTGAAGATCAGCAAGAATTGCAATAGGCCGTCCGACAAGACGTTCCACCTCACGTACCGCTTCATGCCGTGCGCGATGATCGTCCTGTGTTCCATGGCTGAAATTGAAACGGAAAACATCTACCCCCGCTTCAAAAAGAGACAGAATCATCTCTTTTGTCGAACTGGCCGGTCCCAGCGTTGCCACGATCTTTGCTTTACGTTGACGTCGCATAATACTCTTCTGTATTTTCTAAACAATTAATATCGCACGAAAATCATTGACATTCGTCCTTGAAGGCCCGGTCACGATCAGGTCATTCAATGCACTGAAGAAACCGTATCCATCATTGTTTTCAAGCATCTTGCGAGGCTGTATTCCCATGGATTCAGCACGCAAAACGGAGCCCGGCGCATACAATGCGCCGGCATTGTCCTCGGAACCGTCAATGCCATCCGTATCGCAGGCAAGGGCATAAACACCGGGCAGATCATTTAGGGCAATCGCCAGACCCAACAGAAATTCCGCATTTCGTCCACCACGACCACTTCCCTTGACCGTAACAGTCGTTTCACCCCCGGAAATGATAACGCATGGCTTCTGGAACGGCTGCCCACGCTGAATGACCTGCCTTGCCATCGCGGCATGCATCAACGCGATATCCCTGGCCTCACCCTCAATACAATCAGACAGGATATAGGGTGTGACGCCGTTTTCCCGGGCCGTATTGGCCGCCGCTTCCAGCGCATCCTGCGCCGTTGCGATAATATGACTTTCATTGCGCGCAAAACGCACATCGCCCGGCTTGGGTGTCTCGCCTTCGCCGGATTCAAGATGCTTCAGGACATTTTCCGGCACATCGATCTGGTATTTTTTCAGAATAGCCAGAGCATCTTCACAGGTCGTCGGATCCGGAAGCGTGGGACCACTAGCTATAATTCCCGGATCATCTCCCGGAATGTCGGAAATCATCAGGGTGACCACTTTTGCCGGAGCACAGGCCAGCGCCAGACGACCGCCCTTGATATCGGACAAATGTTTTCTGACACAATTCATCTCGGAAATACCGGCACCACTTCTCAACAATTTCCGGTTGATCTGCTGTTTCTGTTCAAGGCTGATATTTTTGGAGGGCAATGCCAGCAACGCAGACCCTCCGCCGGAAATCAGACACAGGACCAGATCCTTTTCCGTCAGTCCCCGAACCATTTTCAGCATGCGTTCTGCCGCGTCACGTCCTGCCGCATCCGGCACGGGATGAGATGCCTCGACCACTTCGATATGCCTGCATGGCAAACCATGTTCATAACGGGTCACAACCAGTCCGGTAAGATCGCCCTGCCAGTGATCCTCAACAGCTTTCGCCATGGCGGCGGCACCTTTTCCAGCACCAATGACAATCGTTCTTCCACCGGGGACGGGCTTCGGCAAATATTGAGGCAAACACTTTGCTGCACCTACAGCTGAAATGGCACTGGAATAGAGATCCAGCAGAAACTGTCTGGGATTATCGATAGACATCATTACAATCCATCCTGAATAAAAAAGCCATCAAATTGGACAAACGCGAACAATCCGCCCAAAAGCGAACTCATTCCGTCTCCTTTTTGATGGCCTCAAGTTACATCATTCCGGTGAAAACCGGGATTTCCACCGGAAAAAACTTATCGAAAAGTCAGTCTTATGCCTTGGCAATTTCGTGAGCTGACATGATTTCCACTGCACGGCACAGGGCAGAGTGATCCATTCCGGAAAGACCGTTTGCAGCGCAGGCATTCATCAGTTCCTGTGCTGTTGCCGTATTCGGCAGGGAAATACCCAGTGATTTCGCACCTTGCAATGCCAGATTCAGGTCTTTCTGATGCAGATTGATTCTGAAACCCGGATTGAATGTGCGTTTGATCATGCGTTCGCCATGAACTTCCAGAATACGTGAAGATGCAAAACCACCCATCAGTGCCTGACGGACCTTGGCCGGATCGGCACCGGCCTTGGATGCGAACAGCAATGCTTCGGCAACAGCCTGGATATTCAGCGCAACGATAATCTGGTTGGCCACCTTGGTCGTCTGTCCATCGCCGTTACCGCCGACCAGCGTGATGTTTTGACCCATGAGTTCGAACAGGGGTTTGACCTTGTTGAAGGTTTCTTCCTTGCCTCCAACCATGATGGTCAGGGAACCGGCCTTGGCACCGACTTCGCCACCGGACACGGGAGCATCCAGATATTCGCAGCCGAGATCATTGATCTTCTTGGCAAATTCCTTGGTTGCGATAGGAGAAATCGAGCTCATATCGACAACAATCTTGCCAGCACTCAATCCCTGGGCAACACCGTTTTCACCAAACAGCACGGATTCGACATCCGGTGTATCCGGAACCATGATGAAAATGATATCAGACTGTTTGGCGACTTCTGTACCATTGGCACACGCCTTGGCGCCACCATCAAGCAAAACAGCGGGAGGCGCTTTTTTATCGTTGACGAACAACTGGTGTCCACCCTTTTGCTGCAGATTGACGGCCATCGGCACGCCCATGATTCCCAAACCAATAAAACCAATATTTGCCATTATTTTCTCCAGTTATCTTGTTTGCGTTACATCCGGTTATTTGACGTTGTATTCCTTCAGCCAGCCCAGACCTTCAACCGTTGTGGTTTTTGGTCTGTATTCACAGCCGATCCAACCATCATAACCGATATCATCAATGAATTTGAACAGGAAATGGTAATTGATTTCACCCGTACCCGGTTCATTACGGTTCGGCAGGTCGGCCAGCTGCATATGTTTGATCAGAGGCAAATTTGCCTTGATGGTATTGGCAAGCTCGCCTTCCATGCGCTGCATGTGATAGATATCGTACTGGATGAACAGATTGTCGGAACCCGTTTCACGGATGATATCCACAGCCTGTTGCGTATGATTCAGATACGCGTTTTTCATGTCGATCGTATTGACCGGTTCGGTAACCAGACGAATGCCTTCGGCTTTCAGCTTTTCAGCAGCAAATTTCAGGTTGGCGACAAAAGTCGCACGCAATTTGTCTTCGGAAACACCCGGCAATACAGGGCCGGACAAACAGTTTACCTGTTTGCAGCCCAGTTTCTTGGCAGCATCAATCGCTTTGCCCACACCTTCCTGAAACTCACTGACACGTTCAGGATGACAGGCAATACCGCGTTCACCGGCAGCCCAGTTGCCGGCAGGCAAATTGAACAGCACTTGCGTCAGATTGTTCTTCTGCAATTTTTCGGCAATCGCATCCAGATCGTAATCATACGGGAACAGGTATTCGACACCGGTAAAGCCTGCTTTGGCAGCGGCATCAAAACGGTCCATGAACGGCACTTCGTTAAACAGCATGGACAGGTTGGCAGCCATTTTTGGCATGGTTCTTCT
The DNA here is from genome assembly GCA_964602435.1 of uncultured Oxalobacter sp. Lineage (GTDB taxonomy): Bacteria > Pseudomonadota > Gammaproteobacteria > Burkholderiales > Burkholderiaceae_D > Oxalobacter. The sequence goes on along the minus strand of CAZRQR010000084.1, from coordinate 2,888 downwards.
CCTTTTTCTTATTCGTTAACGTCAAGGGCACCACCAAATTCGTTGATCTGGTCAAGATTTCCGCCCATCGGGATATTGGTCACTCTTTCCAGAATCGCTTCCACAACAACCGGAACCTGGAATTCTTTCATCAGTTCGCGTGCTTTCTTGAAGGCCGGAATCAGTTCATCAGGCTTGTGTACGCGAATAGCCTTGCATCCAAGACCTTCTGCGACCTTGACAAAATCAATACCGTAACCGTTGACCTCCGGCGAGTTGATATTGTCGAAAGAAAGCTGAACGCAATAATCCAGATCGTTGAATCCCAGCTGCCCCTGACGAATCAGGCCCAGATAGGAATTGTTGACAACGATATGGATATAAGGCAGCTTGAAGTGAGCGCCCACTGCCAGCTCTTCGATCATGAACTGGAAATCGAAGTCACCGGACAATGCAACGATATCGGCATCCGGCAGTGCTGCCCGGACACCCAGTGCCGCAGGAATCGTCCACCCCAGTGGACCTGCCTGACCGCAATTGATCCAGCCACGCGGCTGCTGTACTTTCAGGTGCTGCGCGGCACCGATCTGCGAAAGACCGATTGCCGTCACATAATGAACATCCTTGCCAAAGAAATTGTTCATTTCCTGATAAACACGCTGCGGCTTCATCGGAACATCGTCATAATCGGTACGACGCAACATGGTCCGTTTGCGTTTCAGACATTCTGCCGCCCATGCGGAACGATCCTTGAGCTTGCCCGCCGCCTTCCATTCCTTGGCCAGCTCGACCAACTGTTCCAGCGCTTCCCTTGCATCCGAAACAATACCGTAATCCGGGCAGAATACCTTGCCCAGCTGGGTCGGTTCAATATCGATATGAACGAACTTGCGGCCCTTGGTATAGGTTTCCAGACCACCGGTATGACGGTTTGCCCAGCGATTACCGATTCCCATAATGAAATCGGAAGCCAGGAAAGAAGCATTGCCGTAACGGTGATGTGTCTGGATACCGACCATACCGGCATTGAGGTCATGATCATCAGGGATGGAACCCCAGCCCATCAGTGTCGGAATAACCGGCACACCCAGAATTTCTGCCAGTTCGACCAGCAAAGGGGACGCATCGGCGATGATAACGCCACCGCCCGCAATGATCAGCGGTTTTTCTGCATCGTTCAGCATACCCAATGCCTTTTCGATTTGCGCACGAGTCGCTCTCGGCTTGGAGACTTCCAGAGGAGCATATGTATCCGGATCGAATTCGATTTCTCCCATCTGGACATCCAGCGGAAGATCGATCAGACAAGGTCCCTGCCGGCCGGTACGCATCAGATAGAACGCTTTTTGCAGGGTCCACGGTACCAGAGCCGGTTCACGTACGGTGACTGCCATCTTGGCGACAGGAGCTGCGATTTTTTCAATATCAACCGCCTGGAAATCTTCCTTGAAAAGTCTGGCGCGTGGAGCCTGTCCGGTAATCGCCAGAATCGGGGTGGAATCGGCAATAGCGGAATACAGTCCGGTAATCATATCGGTTGCCGCCGGACCGGAAGTGCAGATCCCGACACCGATATTACCCGGCTTGGCACGCGTATACCCCTCAGCCATGTGGGCGATACCTTCGCCATGACGCGCCAAAATATGTTTCATGGTGCCATGCTTCTTCAGTGCCGCATAAACCGGATTGATACCGGCACCAGGGATACCAAACAACTGGGTAACACCTTCTTTTTCCAATACATAGACAGCCGCTTCGGCTGCAGTCATTTTTGCCATGAAGCACCTCCAGGTTGAAACAATTCAAATTTTTATCAAGCGCAATTAAATCGCATTATATAGATGATTTTTTTGTTTGATAAGATAATAAAAAATCGCTTGATTCAATACTTTTTGTAAGGAATCGCGTTAATGGACAAAATCAAACAAATTGAGGCATTCGTTAATGCAGCAGAAAAGGGAAGTCTGGCCAAAGCTTCGCTTGTCCTGGGAATCACTCCTGTCATGCTGGGGCGGCGTATTGACGCACTGGAACGACGTCTTGGCATTAAACTTATGCACCGTACAACACGTCATCTTACACTAACTGAGCGAGGTACGGTATTTCTTGATCATTGCAGAAAAATCCTGGACGAACTGGAACAGGCCGAACAAATGATCGGTGAGGGCCTCAACAAGGCAACGGGCCACCTTATCGTATCGGCTCCGGCCGCTTTCGGCAGAAAACATGTCGCCCCTCATGCACCGGCGTTTCTCGCCGCCAACCCCGACGTGAAAATCTCGTTCAACCTGAGTGACCAGGTGGTCGATCTTGTCCGGGAAGGATATGACCTCAGCATCCGTATCGGCGGCTCGATCGACCCGGGGTTGGTTGCCGTAAAACTGTATTCCAACCACCGTGTCGTATGTGCATCTCCCGACTATCTGAGAAAACATGGAACCCCCAAAACACTGAAAGATCTCGGCCATCACAACTGTCTCACATTCAATTTGCAGGGCGGACAGCAACGCGGATGGCATTTCAGGGAAAATAACCGGACCGTTATCGTCCGGACATCCGGCAATCTTGACTGCAATGACGGCGAGCTGCTTCACCGGTGGTGCCTGGAAGGATTCGGGCTGGCATGGCGTTCTACCTGGGAAATCCAGTCCGAACTGGCCTCCGGCAAGCTGGTAACCGTTCTGGACGACTTCGCTTTCCCCAATTACGACATTATGGCTGTATATCCGCGACAACTTTATCTACCATTGAAAACACGTCTTTTCATCGACCAGCTGAAAGCGATTTATGCAGAACCCGATTACTGGACAAGACCTCACTGACGGCGGCAATCAGGATTGCAGCCTGAATTTATCGCCGCTTTTCCGGAAAACAAATCACATATCCAGACACGGAATACCGGTTTTTCC
>CAZRQR010000083.1:0-7971 GCA_964602435.1 uncultured Oxalobacter sp. | reverse complement strand
GGAAATTACTTCTTTTTCCCCCATGAATCACGCAACGTCACGGAACGGTTGAATACCGGCCGCCCCGGACGAGAATCCACCATGTCGGCGACGAAATACCCATGCCGCTCAAACTGGTAAATATCTCCGGGCTGTGCTGCCGCAAGCCCAGGTTCAAGATAAGCCTCGACCACTTCTTTTGAATTCGGATTCAGTGACAGCCGGAAATCCTTGTTATTGGCATCCGGCGCCGGATCGGCAAACAGGCGGTCATAAAGGCGAACCTCTGCTTTCACGGCATGCCTGCAACTGACCCAATGTATATTGCCTTTTACCTTATATGCGGTACTGCCGTCCGTTCCGCTCTTGCTGTCCGGAAAATAATTGCAGTGCACGGTCGTGACATTGCCGGCATCATCCTTGTCGTAACCGGTACACTCCACGACATAACCGTAACGGAGCCTGACCCTGTTACCCGGGAACAGGCGGAAATAGCCTTTCACCGGATCGATCATGAAATCCTCGCGTTCTATCCACAACTCCCGGGTAATCGGGAAACGGCGAACACCCCGTTCCGGATAATGTGGATGAACCGGAGAAGTGCATTCTTCCTGCAGATGTTCCGGAAAATTGTCGATAATCAGCTTGACCGGATGCAAAACGGCTGCCGCTCTGGGTGCTTTCGGATCAAGGTCGTCTCTCAGACTGCCTTCCAGCGTTCCCATATCGATCCAGCCATCGGCCTTTGCAACCCCGATCCGTTCGCAGAAGAGCTGGATGGATTCAGGGGTATAACCACGACGGCGGATACCGACGATCGTGGGCATGCGCGGATCGTCCCAGCCATCTACAATTTTTTCTTCCACCAGCTGCAACAGTTTGCGTTTGCTGGTAATGGTATAGGTCAGATTCAGACGGGCAAATTCATACTGGTGAGGTAGCGGTTTTTGCAGAAAACCGCCGATCACACGTCCATCCGGCAACGTGACCGTTTCCGTCAGCCGCTCCAATATCCAGTCATAAAAAGGACGATGATCCTGGAATTCCAGCGTACAGATCGAATGGGTGATATTTTCCAACGCATCGGAAATCGGATGCGTATAATCGTACATCGGATAAATATTCCATTTGTCACCCGTTCTGTGATGATGGGCATGGCGAATGCGGTAAATAACCGGATCACGCATGTTCATATTGGGGGATGCCATATCGATTTTTGCCCTCAGAACATGCGCACCGTCAGGGAATTCCCCCGCTTTCATCCGCCGGAAAAGATCAAGCGATTCGGATGCAGGACGGTCACGATAAGGCGAATTTTTTCCCGGTTCGGAAAAGCTGCCGCGATTTCTCGCGATTTCTTCCGGTGTCTGACTGTCGACATAAGCATGCCCCGCCTCCACAAGATATTCCGCCATCATATACAGCGTATCGAAATAATCGCTGGCATAGTGCAGATATGCCGTACCATCCTGTTCCCATGAAAAGCCCAGCCACTGGACGCTGTCCTTGATCGTATCGACAAATTCCTGGTCTTCCTTGGCCGGATTGGTATCGTCGAAGCGCAAATGGCAACGGCCGTCATAGTCCCTTGCCAGACCGAAATTCAGGCAGATCGATTTGGCATGTCCGATATGAAGGTAACCATTCGGTTCCGGCGGGAAACGTGTAATGACTTTCGGCATACCAGGACGCTGGTACGTACCTTTTTCATTATCCGATTCGATAATGGCTCGCAAAAAATTGGAAGATGGAGATAAATTGCTGTTTTTGTTATCGGCGTTCATGACTTGTATATAAAAAACGAGTAAGCTACATTTTACCGCGACAAAGCGCCATAATGCGTGAAGGACTGAAACGCATTTTGGAAGACAATGACGAAATCACCGTCGTCAGCGAGGCTGTCGACGGATTCAGTGTTCTCGAACCATTCAGGAACATGGAATTCGACCTGCTCCTGCTGAATCCTTCCATGCCGGGAAGAAGCGGAATCAAACTCATCCGGCAAATCCGTGCGGAATCGCCAAAACTGCCTGTTCTCGTACTGACCATGTACGAAGAGGAACAATACGCCATCCGTGCAATTCGCGCCGGAGCGCAAGGCTATCTGACCAAGGAAAGCGCAGGCACCCAGCTCGTCACGGCCATCCGGCGTGTCGCCTCAGGCCGCCCCTATATCAGTATGGAAGTCACCGAACAGCTTGCCCTGAACATGTCGCCCCCCGAAAAGGAACTGCCGCACCAGCAACTGTCCAACAGGGAGTTCGAGATTTTCAACATGCTGGCCAAAGGCAAAACCATTACCGAAATCGGCGCCCAGCTTCATTTGAGCGTCAAAACAATGAGTACTCACAAATCACGCATTTGCCAGAAAATGGGCATGCATTCCCTGGCGGAAATTGTCCAGTATGCCGTTGCCCATCATCTTCTGGCCCCTTTTGAAAAACAGGACGGTTACCCTGCTTTTTTCTTGCTCCCGATCTTGCTTTCCTTGCCGGACAACAGGTTGCCGATATTCTGGCGGTGGCGACCGATCAGAAAAGCGCTGATGACAACAATAGCGGCGAAATACAGATTGAAACCATAAAACAGGCCATAATAAATCGGAGCCAAAACAGCGGAAATCAATGCCGACAATGATGAATAACGTGTCAGGAACGCAACACACAACCAGGTTGCCAATACAACCAATCCGAGTAACGGGCTGATGCCAAGCAGGACACCCAGTGCCGTTGCGACACCCTTTCCTCCCTTGAAACGGGCAAAAACCGGAAAAAGATGTCCCAGAAAAACAGCGATACAAACGCAGGCGATACCGACCTGACTCACCTGAAACTGTGGATCGGCAAAAAAAGCCAACCAGACGGCAATCCAGCCTTTGGCCGTATCGCCTGCCAGCGTCAGCAAGGCTGCCAGTTTGTTGCCACTGCGCAATACATTCGTTGCACCCGGATTTTTCGAACCATACGTCCGCGGATCGGCCAGACCGAAAAGCCGGCTGCTGACAAGTGCAAACGAAATAGAACCCAGAAGATAAGCCGCAATGACAAATAAAACCGTATACATATTTTCAATATGGCGTTTTTCTTGTTTTGGCACAAGAAAAACGTTGCAATCACGTCAAAATAACCGTAGCGTCTGCTAGGATAATGGAACAGGAAACACCTTATGACCGCATTGTAGTGGTGAAAGGAAAAATATGCAGCAGGAAATTCGACTCGCGACTTTCAATGTCCGCAATCTGGTCTTGCCGGGAGTTATTTACGGAAGCATCCGGATATTTCACCGGTCGAGTCAAAACCATGACTTACCGGCAAAACGAAGGCGATCCATGCAGTCCGGCACTGTCGGACCACAACCTAGCGCTGGCAACCATTACACTCCGCCAGAACCGGCTGTTTCCGGTCAACTCTCTTCATTTTCACCGAAAACACCGGCCCTTGGATGATGCTCGGCATGCAACTGCCTGAGCCGCTGCCGTGCCACATGGGTATAAATCTGGGTAGTGGAAATATCAGAATGACCGAGCAGCAGCTGCACAACCCGCAAATCAGCACCATGATTCAAAAGATGCGTTGCGAAAGCATGCCGCAAAGTATGTGGAGAAAGCGGCTCATGTATCCCCGACTGCACGGCATATTTCCTGATCAGCGTCCAGAACATCTGGCGTGTCATGGCGGTTCCTCTTGCCGTGACGAAAAGATAGTCGGATATTTTTCCGGAAAGGATGAGCGGCCGGCTATCCTTCATGTAACGGTCCAGCCAGTTACGCGCCTCCTCGCCGAATGGCACAAGTCTTGTCTTGTTTCCTTTTCCCTGAATGCGCAAGACACCTTCATTCATTCCCGTTTCAACACATTTCAGCGCAACCAGTTCCGATACTCTCAATCCACTGGCATACATCAGTTCCATCATGGCTCTGTCGCGCAATCCCAGCGGTTTGCCGGCATCCGGCGCACAAAGCAGCGATTCGACCTGTGCTTCCGACAAGGCATGCGGAAACCGTGCCGGCTGCTTTGCGGCATGCATTTTCTGGCAAGGATTCAGGTCCAGACGCCCCAGTCGCACCTGCAACCGGTAAAAACGCTTGAAAACGGTCAACCGGCGATTTGCCGATGTTGCCTTGGACTCGGCATGACGTGCCAGAAAATAACGGTTCAGGCTGTCCGGAGTCGCTTTCAGCAAATCGGTACCGGGACTGTTTTTTTCCAGCCATTGGGCAAACAGGCGCATATCGCGACGATATGCATCGAGTGTATTCAGTGACAAACCGTCTTCCAGCCAGACCGTATCGCAGAATTCATCGATCAACGACTGGTTTCCGGCCGAAAGCGGGGTACCTTCCATGGATTTCATGCACACAAAAAGCCTTCGTGTTTCAACAGCCAGTACTTGATCCTGACATCAGGATGTGCCGGATCGCCTTCACCCACCGGCCCCTTCGATCCCGTAACCGCAATCACGCGATGGCTCGGTATAATATACAGCGACAAGGGATTTTCCTCACATGCCTTGCTGATCACCCCCGAAGAAAAACGCAGAAGTCTCCCAAGCTCCCCGTAAGTACGGATTTCCCCACCGGGTATCGACATCATGGCCGCCCAGATCCTACGATGAACCGCATTCCCCGTCATTCTGACCGGCAAATCAAGACAGGTATCGGGATGCTCCAGATAATGCCCGATCTGCCTGACTGCCTCGGCAGACAAATCATCTTCCGCCATTTTCTCAACGAACAGATTCGGAAAAATCCGGATAGCCGTTACTTCATTTTCCTCGACAGCAATACCGATTGAACCGAAAGATGTCTTGAGAATGGCGCTGCACCGGTCAGGAGTCAAAACTTTCATATGCAACCTTTGCGAAAAAAATGGTCTGTACAGAATTATATTTCTTTTGCCATTTCAGCGACTGCATCCGCAGGTAGCCACCTATCAATCACCTTGACCCAACGCCCAGACAATATGTTCGCCCACCATATCGGATACCGTTGCATTTTCGGCAAACCGGTTCCAGGGACACACCAGCTGGTAATCGTCGCAACCGTATATCCTGTTGCCGATCAGGGGACGCAATTCTACAGGTATCGAATCTCTCAGTTCTATCGTCAGATAGGAAACACACCTGCGCGCATCAATCACATTGGGCGCCACGATCGCACCCGTAGGTCAATACTGAAGACAACGTGTGCAATTGCCGCAATGTCGCTTCTCTCCGGAATCGACCGGCAACGAGAGATCGACCAGCATTTCACCCAGAAAAAAACGAACCGCCCTGTCTGTTCAGCAACAAATTGTTTTTGCCCTGCCAGCCCATTCCCGCCTTTCTGGCAAATGCCACTTCCATCACCGGCGCCGAATCGGAAAATACACGATAACGGAAAGGCCCGATGGCTTCCTGCATCTTTCCGACAAGTTTATCGAGCCGCGCCCTCATCACACGATGGTAATCCCGTCCCCGGGCATAAAGCGATATTCGGGCCTGCAGCGGATCATCTTTTCTGAACATTTCCCTTTCCAGACAGTTTCCTGTCGCATCCTGAACATAATTCATACGAACCGATACCACTCTCAGTATCCCGGGAAGCAACTCGTCAGGCCGGCACCTTTTCAGACCATGCGCGGCCATATAGTGCATCTTTCCATGAAAACCGTTCGCAAGCCACTGCTGCAATCGCGCCTCATCATCCTGAAGATGGATATCGGCCACACGCAATCCCGAGAACCCGAGTTCCAATGCCCACGCTCTCATTTTCAAAACAAAATCAGTCAATTGCCTGTCAAATTTCATCAAAAACAACAAAAGATATTGCCTAAAACGGAAGGATTATTGATACTATATGCGAATCGTTCAGTAACATGACACCCGATCGACCATAGCGATTACAACAGTTTTGACCATGCTGCAGAAAACGTATTATTTGAACGACGAGGCAGATACCCGTGCACTTGGCGACTCACTGGCACGCACACTAAAAGCCGGACTCAGAATATACCTGCATGGTAATCTCGGCGCAGGAAAAACAACGCTGACCCGCGCCATGCTCAATGCGGCAGGACATACCGGAAAAGTCAAAAGCCCGACTTATACATTGGTGGAACCCTATGTCATCGAACTGGACGGGCATCCTGTCGGGCTGTTCCATTTTGACCTTTACCGGATGGGTTCTCCCGAAGAATTTCTGGAAGCCGGATTCAGGGAACATTTTAACGAAAACACTATTTGCATCATTGAATGGGCTGAAAAAGCCGACGCGGAACTTCCGCCTCCCGATCTCGCCATTTCATTCGGGATTGAAGGAGAAGGACGTACCGTCAAACTGACAGCGTCATCCGATAAAGGCAGACGCTGTCTTGAAAATCTGCGTTTTATGCCTCACCCATGAGTCAAAAATGAAACATTCCGTTTACCGATACGGGCGAGCATTTCTCACCCTGACCATTCTCCTCGCCGCCTTGCTGACGGGAACAATACCGGTTATGGCCGGCAACATCGTCGCTGTCCGCACATGGCCGGCAGATGATTATACACGGATCACACTGGAACACGACGGCAACGTCCATGCAAAACATTTTCTGCTTGCCAACCCCGAGAGACTCGTTGTTGACGTGGAAGGAACGGAACTGAACGCGACGCTGAAAGAACTGATTTCGAAAATCCAGCCGGACGATCCCTATATTCAGCAGGTACGTGTGGGGCAGCTGAACCCGAAAACCGTCCGCCTTGTTTTCGACCTGAAAACCACAGTCAACCCGCAAGTCTTTTCGCTGGCGCCGATTGACAAGTACAAGCACCGTCTCGTTCTTGACCTTTATCCGAAAGAACCGCTTGATCCGATAGCGGTACTGATTATGAAAGGAGAATGGAAAAACGATCCGGAACCGGTTCAGGTCGCGACCGGTACACCCAAAAAATCTGTCATGGAAGCACCTGTCCAGAAAACGGCACTTTCCCCGTCGCCCTCGCAAAAGACCGAAAAAATGCAGCTCAAACGCATGGTCACGATTGTAATTGATCCCGGTCATGGCGGTGAGGACCCCGGCGCAATCGGAGCAAGAGGCAGCAAGGAAAAAGACGTCGTCCTTGCCATCGGCAAACGCCTAAAAGCCAAAATCGAACAGCAGCCAAACATGCGGGTGGTCATGACCCGCAACGCCGATTTCTTCGTACCGCTCGGAACACGTGTCCAGAAAGCCAGAGCGGTTCAGGCAGACCTGTTCATTTCCATCCATGCAGACGCATTTGTCCAACCCTCTGCACGCGGCTCCTCCGTTTTCGTCCTCTCCGAGAAAGGAGCTTCCTCGACTGCAGCACGATGGCTTGCAAAACGGGAAAACGCCGCAGACCTGATCGGTGGAGTCAACATCAAGAAACATGACCGGCAACTGGCCAGCGTATTGCTCGATCTTTCCACAACGGCACAAATCAAAAACAGCATGAAACTCGGAAACGCGGTCTTAAATGAAATGGGAGGAATCAACCGCCTGCACAAGGGGTCCGTGGAGCAGGCCGCTTTTGCTGTACTGAAAGCCCCGGACATTCCCAGCATCCTTGTCGAAACGGCTTTCATTTCCAATCCTGAGGAAGAAGCCAAGCTGAACAATGACGCGCATCAGGAAAATATTGCCAATGCCATTTTAAACGGCGTCAAGAAATACTTTGTCAAGAATCCGCCACGTGTACGGAACGGCATGATTTGACGACTGTTTCAATTTTGTAAAACAAGTTCGACCAAATTGCATATCGAACCGTCTAAATGAGGTAGAATACTGCCTGCATCGTTTTCGGAACCGGATTTTTCCGGTTCCGGCAGGTTGTCCTTTTCAGCGCTCGTAGCTCAATGGATAGAGTACTGCCCTCCGAAGGCAGGGGTTGTGGGTTCGATCCCCGCCGAGCGCGCCACATGCTTTTCCGGATCGCACTGCATCTGTCCTGTCGTGCGCCATATCGGCGGCTGGCATTCTGTTTTTTCACGACCGCCGGGATATCATCCTG
>CAZRQR010000082.1:0-8040 GCA_964602435.1 uncultured Oxalobacter sp. | reverse complement strand
CGCCGCTTTTCCGGAAAACAAATCACATATCCAGACACGGAATACCGGTTTTTCCGCCACAACAAAAGCCCGCATGTTTTCCTGCGGGCTTTTGTTGTCGGCCAGTCATTCCGGCATGAGCGTCCGGCCACCCGGATATCGTTCTCCTTCCGCAATACCTGCTATCTCAGGAAGGATCGGAAATTCCGGTACCGCAATTCGGACAGAATCTGGACCGTTCATCCGTGATGGGATATGCGCACCTCGGACACAGCTTCGGAACAGGCGAAAGCTCGACAATCAGCTCCCCTTCCAGTACAGGAACCATACGGTGATCCTTCTTGAAATCGGCCGTCTTGACCACCCGTTTGACAATACCGTTCACCGGAGACAGAACCGATCTTTCCTGCTTCATGATGGAAACATTGAAAAGTTCCTGCCCCTGCTTGACGATATCACCTTCCTTGACATGGACGATCCAGAGATCGGCCTTGCGTGGGCTGGCCACATGGTAAGGATTGCCGCTTTCGGCAATAATCGATTCACCGCCGCCACCCGCTGCCGTGATAGGCGCATCGATCTGGACATCGCTCGTCAGAATTTCCGAATCCAGAACATATCGCACTGTGGCAACTCCACTGTCGTTGACCGGATCAATACTCAGAAGAAGCATCTGGTGCGGTTTGCCGCTCGACGTATTGAAATTGAGCGTCTGCCCCGGTTTGATTCCCTCAAACCACACATCCAGCGGCAAATAGTTCGGATCGCCGAATTTCTTCTGGAATTCAATCGTCTTGATTGCGTCTGCCGGATGATTCAGATACATGACGAATTCCTCATCCGTTGGATCACGTTTCAGCAGTTTCACCAGCTCGGCCCTTTCGGCATCCATATCGACCGGCGGCAGATTCTCCAGCGGCGAAACTTCCGTACGAGAAGCGATGGCATTTTTCCATTCCGCACCGAAGGCGCTGTGATACACCCAGTCAGCCGGGAAACCGAGCGGAAGCCGTCCGAACTGCCCAAGCAGAAGTTTCTGGAAAGCCTCGTTGCAATCGCGATAGATCTCCAGACGTTTCTGCCTGATCTCCTCGGAAAGATCCTCTTCCTTCGTTTCCGTGACAGTCTTGAGCACGGACAGCAACTGCTGCACCTCAGGCATGCCACCACGTTTATAGGCGCCGGTTACCGCAAGGAAGGCGGTATTCCACGTCGTTTGCGAACCCGGTGTCACATCATGGTAGCGCACGATCTGGCGGGTGTATGCCAGAAAATCGAGCATATACGGGAGCAGTTGGATATAACCCTGCTTGACCGCTCCCTCCTGTGAGGAAGAAGTCGCGCCGCCCGGCATGGCATAACGGATGACATCGTGATCGACCCCCTGGAAATAAGGAGAACAGTAACGGTCGAAATACGGCATGAACTGCTTGCAGACAAAATTCGCATCCTGCAATGCGTCACGATTGAGACTGATATCCAGACCGAGCTCCTCTTCCAGATAGGCAGCCAGCGAACCGATATCCCCCTGCCCATAACTGCGAACCGAAGCGCCGAGACCAGCATCAATAATCTGGCAGCCTGCCTCAGCCGCAGCGGCACAGGCCTGCAGGAACAGGCCATCCGTGACATGCCGGTGATAATGCAACACCAGTTCCGGCCAGCGTTTTCTGAGAGCCGTGACAAGCTCGCGCATGAACCTCGGCGGACAAACACCCGCCATATCTTTCAGCCCCAGAATGAATTCCCGGATAACTGCCTTTTCCGGCAAGCCCGAGACTCTGGACATCATGGCGATAATGGATTCCGTGACCTTGAGATAATGGTCGATATCAAATCCCTTGGCATAAGAAAGCGACAGGGCAGGTTCGAAGACCTTGTCCTTGCGGTCCATGACGACTTCCGTAATTGGCAGCATGTTGGCCGTTTCATTCAGGAAATCGAAACAGCGAACCACATCATAATGATCGCAAATCATTTCGCCCGTCAGGCGCATGAGGTTTCTTGGCTGAGGGCTGTAACCGAGCACATTGGTCGAACGGATGAGCAACTGCTTCAAGGTTTTCGGTGCGAAGGTATTCCACTCATGCGCTTCCCTGAATGGATAAGTCATGTTGGCAAGCATGGCCACGTGGAAATGGGCACCACCGCCGTTTTCAATGGAAAACAGGCCCAAATTGTCCAGATAAGGCCCGACAAGCCGATCTTCAGCCAGCCGCATGCGGTTGCCGTTGTTCGACTGGGTCATGTCACGTGTCGTGGTATCCGTAAAATGGATCTTGCCACTGTCACGGACATAATCAAGCAGGGCACGGCGGTCACCACGCGGATAAGGCGACGGAGTCCGTCTGGCCTGAGGCGATATTTCCGGCAATATCACCTTGAAACTGCCCAGTGAAGGCGTATTGCGATTGCGATACGTTCCCAGCGACACATACGGATTGTAACCGCGTGCGGAAATTTCCGCGACAAGCTTCGCCAGACGTTCGTTTTCCGGCGCAAGATCCGTGTAATTGAGCAATTCCGGATGATCGTGGATATACGTCGTCGTGATATTGCCGTTGCGGAAATTCTCATCATTGATGATGGTCTGCATGAACGGAATCGTCGTCTTGAGCCCGCCGATCACATATTCGGACAGGGCTCGCTCCATGATTCCCATCGTTTTTTGCCAGTCGTGCGAATAAGTGATCAGCAAAGCGCCCGCCGAATCATAATTGGACGGAAATTCATAACCGGCCGAAAGATTCGAATCCAGACGGACCCCCGGTCCACCAGTAGAAACGTAGCGGGTAATCAGTCCCGAATTGGGAGTGAACCCGTCCTGCGGATCTTCCAGATTGACACGTACCTGCATCGACGTGAAAATCGGGCGAGTGTTTTCCTCATTGAAACGCAATTCCGAACCGAACGCGATGGCAATCTGTTCCTCGACAAGATCGATCCCGTAACGGCTTTCGGTAATACCGTGTTCAACCTGCAAACGGGTATTGACCTCAATCATGTAAGGTGTCGAATCCTCGGTCACAAGAAATTCAACCGTGGCGACTGAATGATATCCTACAGCCGACACCATTCGCCGCGCATAATCCTTGAGCCGTTCGCGCAACTCCGGAGTCAGTCCTTTCCAGGGAGAAGGCGTGATTTCGATCAGTTTCTGGTTATTGCGCTGAACTGTGCAGTCGCGTTCGTCAAACGCGAAAACATTGCCCCACCGGTCAGCAATCACTTGAATTTCAATGTGATGGACGTTGGGCAGATATTTTTCGACAAACAGACGCGGATTGCCGAAAGATGCCTGTGCCATGGCGGACGCCTTCGAGAAGGCATCTTCCAATTCCTCCTGATTGGTTACCCTGAAAATGCCGCGACCGCCACCACCGCCTTCCGCTTTCAGCATGATCGGCAGACCGATTTCCTCGATAATGGCCCGCGCCTGTTCAACTGTCACCGAGTCATCCGAACCCGGCACAACGGGAACGCCTACCTGACGGGCTATGATACGGGCCTGAACCTTGTTGCCCAGCTTGTACATCGCATCGGCAGAAGCGCCGATGAACGTAATACCCGCTTCTTCCGCCAGTTTCGGGAAAAGCATGTCCTCGCTGGCGAATCCCCACCCGGGGTGCATCGCCACGACATTGCGCTGCTTGGCCAGCTCGATGATCCGCTCAAGATTGAGATAGGCGCGGGGATCAGAACCCAAAAGGATCAGTTCTTGGGCTGAGGTGGCAGCCGGCTGGGTCTTGTCAACATCGGTCACCGTCATTGCCGAGACAGCTTCAAACCGTTCACTGATCGACCGGCAAATACGACGTGCCGGGATACCGCGGTTTACGACCAGGATGACTTTGCCACGCAGAGACTCCCGGACTTCCTCAAAGGTTCTTTTCTTCAAATTCATTTCTTTTCTCTGCACACTCGCTGATTCAATCTGTTATCAAAAATTTACTGTTAAACCCAACCACACCGGATTGAATTATAAAATGAACGACAAAACTATCCCTAACCGGAAGCGATGATGACTGTCTATCTTCCCGACCCCAATCAGGCCAGCTTCAAAAGCCAAGAAATTCACAAAAACAAATTATATGCTAGGGTGGTATTTTTTTCGCAACATTCTTGAAAGACCGGGCGATTCCGGACAGCGCTCCATGCGACATGACAGGTCTCTCCGTCAATAGAGCCGGTGAAACGCCACGGAATACCACTTTTCCATCCCACCCCGAACCGCCGGAAGCGGATTCATCATCCGTTACGCTTTCCGTATCGCACCCCTCATACAGGTCCGGATACCGTCCGGCGTCGCCAGCAACAACCCGCCATGCCTGTCTATTCCGGCAAGAACGCCCGTGATAACCGAACCATCCACATCCAGACATATCGGTTCGTTCAGCCATAAAAGCCGGGAAAGCGCCTCATTGCGCCAGAGAACGGCGAATCTATCGAGATCAAGTTTTTTCAGGCGGTCAACAAGATTTTCCACAATGGTTTCCGGCTCGAGATTCCGGGCTTTAAGAGGATTGACATTGTACAGGCATGTTGCCGGAAGTGCCGCATCCTGGCGAAGGGCGTCGGGATCGGGACACGACATGACGTTGATGCCGATTCCTGCAACCAGTTTGTCGCCTTTCTGTTCAAGAAGAATACCGGCAACCTTGCCGCCATCAATCACCAGATCATTCGTCCACTTGATTCTGGCATCAAACCCGAAATCGGAAAGTGTCGCGGCAATACAACACGACAATGCCAAAGCGGCTTCCACATTGTCGAACGGAGCGACAAACGGCAGCCGGATTGCCGCATAGACATTCCCTCTCGGGCTGACCCAAGTACGACCGTACTGCCCCCGGCCAGCAGTCTGTTCACGGGAAACCAGTGCGTCAAAAACGGAAAACCCGGATTCGGCAACCATTTTCCAGGCAGCATCCAGCACCGACCCGGTACTGTCAAGAACAGCAAGCATACGACGTCACTCCCATCCGTCCATTATCCGGAAAACCGGCATCTGAAACCCTTCATTTGTCGAAAAAGCGGCCTTTTCCGGCCGCTTTTTCAACTGAACCCACAGAAATCACAGGCTGTCGCCAAAATCTTCCCTGAATTTGGCAAGCAGTTTCTGCGGCCAGTCCGTCGTCGGTGCAAGACGTCCGACAAAGAAACGCAACACCTTGGGTTCCTCGACGAATTTCAGGCCGCCAATCAGTGCACGGTTCTTCCACAGCCACTCGATACGATCTTCCGCATATTTGACTTGCGAGAGTGTAAAAACCCTTCTCGGGAAAGCCAGACGCAACAGCTCGACCTCGGATGGGACATCATTGCCTTGTTCGTCACGATCCATTGAAATCGTGCCGCGTTCCATGCCACGAACGCCGGAAACAATATAAAGGGCGGCAGCCAGTGCACCAGCCGGATAATCGAAAGAAGTCAGATGCGGCAGAAATCCCCTTGCATCCAGATGAGCACCCAGACCGCCGGCCGGCGTAATGACCGGAATACCCTTGGCATCCAGACTGTCCACCAGATATTTGATGAATTCGGGAGAATGGCGAATGACATTCCAGTCAACGGCTTCACGCAAACCGACCGCCATGGATTCGATTTCCCGTACGGAAATCCCGCCATAAGTGAGAAAACCCTCGAACAGAGGAACCATGTCCCTCATCCTGAGATAAAGATCATGGTTCCTCGTGGCAATGCCGCCACCGCGCGAACAGCTGATTTTGCGTGCCGAAAAATAGATGATATCCGCCAGATCGCAAAGCGTGCGAAGAATCTCGGCAGGCGTCTTGTCCATGAATTCCGGTTCGCGCATCTTGATGAAATACATGTTTTCGCAAACCAGACTGATATCCAGAACGATCAGGATACCGTTTTCATCGGCTACCTTCCGGACAGCACGCATGTTCTCGACAGAAAACGGCTGACCGCCGATCAGGTTGGTACCGGCTTCCATACGGATATAGGGAATCTTGTCCTTGCCAACCGTCTTGATCAGATCTTTCAGCTTGCCGATATCCATATTGCCCTTGAAAGGTTTGTCGGACCGGATTTCAAGCGCATCGTTCGTAAACAGCTCCACAACCTTGCCGCCAGCCAGCTCGACATGCGCCTTGGTCGTCGTGAAATGGAAATTCATGGGAACGATATCGCCCTTTTTGATGAAGGCCTGTGAAATGATATGCTCCGCAGCACGTCCCTGATGGGCCGGAAGGAAATATTCCGTCCCCAATACTTCCTCGACCGTTTCCTGCAGCCGGTTGAACGATTCGGAACCGGCATAGGCATCATCGGCAATCATCATCGCGGCGATCTGCCGGTCTGACATGGCATTGGTGCCGCTATCCGTCAACATGTCCATAAAGACATCGCGATTCTGCAACAGGAAAGTATTGTAACCGGCGTCCTCCATGGCTTTCAGACGCTTTTCGATCGGCAAAAGGTTGAGTTTCTGTACCACTCTCACTTTATGCATTTCAAGAGGAACATATTCCCCGCTGGTCATCTTGATTGTTTCACTGGACATATCAATCCCTATCTATATTGGTGACGTGACAAATAAATAAAAAACTTCGCGTGCATGAAAACACATGATATTATTTCATTTTTTTATGAAAACTCAATGCAGGCAGGGAAAAACTTGTCCTGGCGACAGTCGCTGCATTCGCTTTTTCCCTGAGTGGATGAATTTATCCGGCACGCGATAATTGCCTGCTGCCACCGGCTTCCGGTTCATTTTCGCAGGAGCGAACCGTCCGACCCATTTCTGTTTCAGGAGATTCCATGATTTTCCGTCATTCATGCAAGACAGGGGCGGCACGCTATCTGGCTGCCATCCTGATGGCCACCTCGGTCCTCGGTTGTGCCGCCGCCGGGGAAATTCCTTTCGAACAGCTTGATCGCTTTGCGGAAAACGTGATCCGGATCAAATCACGGGAAATCGGCTACCCGGGCAACCAGAACGTACAACTGACCGATTTCTACCGGTGGTACGTCAAAAGCGGACTACAAAACACCATCATGAACAATGCGGGCGACCCCCAAAGCGGTCACGGCGGAACCAACACCCACCTTTTCGAGGAAGAAGTCATCGGCTTTTTCGCTCCCCTGTACGGTTTTGACAAAAACGATACTTGGGGTATCGTGACATTCAGCGGTACAGACGGAAACAATCACGGTCTTTATTTCGGAACACAGTACCTGAAAGCGAAAACAGGAAAAATGCCCGTCGTTTATGTTTCGGAAGAAGCGCATTACTCCATCAAACGTCTGGCAGACGTACAGAACCTGGAACTGAAACTGATTCCGGCCGACGCCATGGGCAGAATGTCCGCAGGCGAATTCGAAAAGGCGCTTGATCCGTCACGTCCCGCTCTGGTCGTCATCGCAATGGGAACGACTTTCAAGGGCGCCATCGACGACCAGCAGGCGATCGACGATATCCTGAAACGCAAAAAACCGGTTGCCGTGTACCGGCATCTCGATGCCGCTCTGTTCGGCGGATACCTCCCCTTTACCGAATACCGTGATCTGGTCAACCGCAAAAAAACCGGGTTCGATTCCATCGCGGTCAGCGGACACAAATTTTTCGGAATGGACGAACCGGCCGGTTTCTTTCTGACAACCCGTGCGGTACTGGAAAACCAGAACCCGTATCGTATCACCTATCTGAACGACAGCATGCCCATGATCAACTGCTCACGATCGGCACTGGCTCCGCTCAAGCTCTGGTGGATCATGAAGAAAAACGGCAAGGAAGGTTTCTCGGAACAGGCCAGACAAATCTTGGAATCAACCCGCTATCTGAAACAGAAGCTCAGCGAACTGGGCTATCCCCACTGGATCAACGATTACTCCAATACAATTTTCTTCAGACGTCCTGCCCAGTGGATCGTGGACAAATGGCATCTGGCTCCCGAAAACGACGAACGTTTCGGCGGCAAGCTGGCTCATGTCATCGTCATGCAGCACGTCAACGGCGACACGATTGATGCCTTTATCCGTGATCTGGCATCGGACAAGGCAACAGCCGGAAATTGACATCCTCCCCCGCCTGAA
>CAZRQR010000081.1:0-8126 GCA_964602435.1 uncultured Oxalobacter sp. | reverse complement strand
TTCTGCTCTGACTCCGTAGGAATCTCACGCCTTCAGGCGGGGGAGGATGTCAAAAAACATATAAATGCAAAACAAAAAAGTATTTCAGTTGCCCGTTACGATTAGGTATATTAAAAACACTCTCACATGACTTTGGTCTGTTGATTGTCCCTTACGTTCCGTTTTTTCCTTCGACTTGCAATAACATGTTTTCGATCATCTGGTTCCCTGCCGTCATCAGTATCAGCGCAGGTTATTTTTTCATGAGTGTCGCACCGCTGAGTACCCAGTTCATGACCCTTTTTGGCGTCGGTTACGCCGGACTGTCCCTGTTTCTGAGCGGATTGCTCTGGGCACACAGTCTCGTCCAGTTACCGGCAGGCCTGATACTCGACAAAATCGGTGTTTACCGGGGTTTTCTCATCGCCATTTTCATCGCTGTCCTCGCCAACCTTCTGCCCTTTCTGGCACCGGACAATCTGGGGCTGGCAACCGGACTGCGTTTCATGGCTGGCCTGAGCTCCGGCACCCTGTTCTTGGCAGGCATCAAGGTCACCGGAATGCTCGCGCCACCGGAAAAAATCGCACAGGCACAGGGAATACAGGGCGCATCGTTCTGTTTGGGAACCATGTTGCCTTTCATGACCTTGCCCTATCTGGGAAACGACGCATGGCGTTTTTCCTATCTCATTCCGGCCGTTTTTGCCATAAGCGCCACCATCCTGTCGCTGTTTCTGCCCCCACGTGTCCGGAAAAACAGCCAGGCATCATCCGGCACACTCGGGAACCTGCTCGCCGCCCTGAAAACCGTTTCCACCTCCGTTCCCATCTGGACACTGGGCATGTTTCACGGCCTCTCCTACGGTACCCTGAACAACCTCGGCCAATGGCTTCCCTCCATCCTGGCGGACATGGACGGAAAAAGCACAGCCGTATCATGGAGTCTTGCCACCGGATTCATCCTGCTTGTCGGCACACTGGGCCGGGCCTATGGAAGCATTCTTCTCCGCTGGTTTTCCAGAAGCTGGATCACCAACACCGCCGTACTGGCGATCGGAATCCTGTACATCGTGCTCGGACTGACCGGCAATGTATCCGTCGGACTGGCGGTCGGCATGCTGCTGGCCATTCTGGGAGGCGCCAATTACGGATCGATTTTCAGCCTGACAGGAAGCGTCATGTCGCCAGCCTATCTCGCTACCGCGGCTGGCTTCATGAACATGATCGCCAACATCGCCAACGTCATGCTGACACTGGTCCTGGGGACAGTCAGGGAATACACCGGCAGTTTCAGCATGGCCTTGTGCGCAACCGGTCTGTTCGCTCTGCTGGTATGGCTGGCAGGCCGTAAAATCATCAACGCCTTGTCATCCATCGAAACCGGCACATTGTCTTCCGCATCCTCTGCAGACGAAGATTGAATCCCGAAACACGGAACGCCTGAATACCCGGCGTCAGGACCGTGTACTCTGAATATCGGAATGTTTTCCGAATTCGGTCCCGCAACGACAGCCTGCCCGATGCGAAAATGGCAAACACCCCGAAAACAAGCGGAAGAAGACGGGTTGTACGCAAGGGAAAGGCAACCCTTGTCCCATGATGCAGCCAGCCAGTGGCCCCGATCCGAAACCGAAAGCAATCAGCAAACTGGCCACAGTAACGGCACACGGAAGATTTCCGTTTTTCACCGAAAGCTGAACCAGTCCTGCCAATGCGCTTGTTGCCAGCATGCCGGAAGCCACTCCGGCCACGAAACGCCCTGCATCCCGTACCAGGAGATTGCCGGCCGGCATGCTGACCAGTATGTTCCCGTACCGATCAGCATCAACCTTTTTTCATGACGGACAGGAATCCCGGCTTGTAGGGCAGACCGCCCAGACACATCAACCCGATAAAAAAGAGAACCTTTTATCTTCATGCCCTCATATCTGTCACACCGCTTCCGGCAATGACAGAAAACAAAAATGCCGGTTCGGCATCCCGCAACCGGCAGACAGTGTTTCCGGCCTTCCGGCTCAGAAAGGAATGTCATCATCCATATCGGATGACAGACCGGGAGGACGGCTGTCCTGCTGGCGCTGGTTCCCGCCCGGTGCAGGGCGTGATGGCGGCTGGTAACTGCCACGGTCATCGGAAGGATCGCCCACCCCCTGGCGGCTGCCCAGCATCTGCATAGTATCGGCAATGATTTCGGTCGCATACCGGTCAATACCATCCCTGTCCGTATACTTGCGGGTTCTCAGCCTCCCTTCAACATAAACCTGAGACCCCTTTTTCAGATACTGCCCCGCAATTTCGGCCAGTCTGCCGAAAAAGGATACGCGGTGCCACTCGGTTTGCTCCCTCTGTTCGCCGGTAGCCTTGTCACGCCAGCGATCGGTCGTAGCTACCGCAATACTGGTAACCTGCTCGCCGCTCGGCAGATATCGGTTTTCCGGATCGCGGCCGAGATTGCCGACGATAATGACCTTGTTAATCGATGCCATGACTTTCTCCTGACAGGAATGAATAATAGATATTCGGCTATTGCCGCAAACAACAACATTATATGACACTGCTGCCATAAAACGAACTGCGGCAGGCGAGCCAGAAGACGAATTCCGAACCCGGGAAACTGCCAGACATGCTGTATGTGCTTTCTGTGAAAGATGTCCAAATACGTTATGATACCGGATTGACCTGTACGCATTCACAGTTTATTTTCATTTACGGAACAGCGCTCTCCATGTCGGAAAACCAGGAAAAAATTGTTATTCGCGGTGCACGCACCCATAATCTGAAAAACATCCGGATCAATTTACCACGCAACAGGCTGATCGTCATCACAGGCCTTTCCGGCTCCGGAAAGTCCTCGCTCGCTTTCGACACCCTCTATGCGGAAGGCCAGCGCCGCTATGTCGAATCGCTCTCTGCCTACGCCCGCCAATTTCTGCAACTGATGGAAAAACCGGATGTGGATCTGATCGAGGGGCTTTCTCCCGCCATCGCCATCGACCAGAAAGCGACCTCGCACAACCCGAGATCGACCATCGGTACCGTCACGGAAATATATGACTACCTGCGTCTTCTTTTCGCACGTGTCGGTACACCGCACTGCCCCGAGCATCCTGAAAATCCCCTGACCGCCCAGTCCGTCTCGCAAATGGTCGATACGGTTCTCGCCATGCCTGAAGGAACCCGCCTGATGATTCTGGCGCCGGTCATCGCCAACCGGAAAGGCGAACACGTTGATCTTTTCGATCAGATGCAGGCACAGGGATTCATCCGTTTTCGCGTCAAAAGCGGCACAAAACCCGCAACGGTTGTTGACGTGGACGAATTGCCGGCCCTGAAAAAAAACGAGAAACACTCGATCGACGTCGTCGTTGACCGTGTCAGAATCAATCCCGACATCAAGCAGCGGCTGGCAGAAAGTTTCGAAACGGCACTGCGCATCACCGAAGGCCGGGCATTGACAGTCAATATGGATACGGGAGAAGAACAGGTTTTCTCCAACCAGTTCGCCTGTCCCATCTGCGGTTATTCCCTTCATGAACTCGAACCAAGACTGTTTTCATTCAACAATCCGATGGGAGCCTGTCCGGAATGCGACGGCCTGGGCCACATCGAATTTTTCGATCCCAAACGGGTTGTCCTGTTCCCCGGCCTGTCGCTGGCCGCCGGTGCCGTCAAAGGCTGGGACCGGAGAAATCCGTTTTATTTCCAGATGCTTCAGAATCTGGCGGACCATTATCATTTCGATGTCAACACACCTTATGAAGAACTGCCCGAAAACATCCGGCACATTGTCCTGTACGGTTCCGGGAAGGAAAAAATACCGTTCACCTACCTGAACAGCCACGGCCGTCCGTGGGTCAAGGAACATCCGTTCGAAGGCATTCTGAACAATCTTGAACGCCGCTACCGTGAAACCGACTCCATGGCAGTACGGGAAGATCTCGCCAAGCTGATCAACGAACGTGCCTGCCCTTCCTGTCACGGCGCAAGACTCCGTACCGAGGCACGATTCGTCAAGGTCGGCGAAGGGTCACAGGAAAAAGCCATTCACGAAATCACCTGCCTGCCTCTCGATGAGGCCCTGACTTATTTCGAAACGCTATCCCTGACCGGTGCGAAGAAAGAAATCGCCGACCGTGTCATCCACGAAATCGTTTCCCGTCTGCATTTTCTGAACAATGTCGGACTCGACTACCTCTCGCTCGACCGGAGCGCTGAGACACTTTCCGGCGGAGAATCCCAGCGAATCCGGCTAGCCTCCCAGATCGGCAGCGGACTGACCGGAGTCATGTACGTACTGGACGAGCCGTCCATCGGCCTGCACCAGCGCGACAATGACCGGCTGATCGCCACACTCAAGCACCTGCGCGATATCGGCAATACCGTCATCGTGGTGGAACACGACGAAGACGCGATCAGAACTGCCGACTTCATCGTCGATATGGGACCCGGTGCCGGCGTACACGGCGGCAATGTCGTGGCCAGCGGTTCTCCCGCCGACATCCTACAATCGGAAAATTCACTGACAGCAAAATACCTGAACGGGACACTGTCCATCGAAGTTCCCTCAAAACGGGTCCGGCAGGACAATGAAAAGCAACTGGTCATCAGGGGTGCCTCCGGCAACAATCTGAAAAACGTCACCCTCAGATTGCATGTCGGATTACTGACTTGCGTGACAGGTGTTTCCGGATCGGGCAAATCAACCTTGATCAACGATACCTTGTACGCCGCCGTTTCCCATCATCTGTACGGCTCGCAAACGGAACCTGCTCCCTATACCGCCATTGAAGGACTGGAACATTTCGACAAGGTCATTTCCGTCAACCAGACACCGATCGGCCGCACTCCCCGATCCAATCCAGCCACCTATACCGGGCTGTTCACGCCGATACGTGAACTGTTCGCCGGCGTACCACAGGCACGTGAACGGGGTTATACGGCCGGACGTTTTTCATTCAACGTCAAGGGAGGCCGCTGCGAATCGTGTCAGGGCGATGGCGTCATCAAGGTCGAGATGCACTTTCTGCCGGACATGTACGTTCCCTGCGACGTCTGTCACGGAAAACGGTACAACCGCGAAACGCTTGAAATCACCTACAAGGACAAAAATATTTCCGATGTGCTGAACATGACGGTCGAGGAAGCGCATGAATTTTTCAGGTCGATTCCCGCCATTGCCAGACGCCTGCAAACCCTGTTGGACGTTGGACTGGGCTACATCCGGCTGGGCCAAAGCGCCACGACACTGTCAGGCGGTGAGGCGCAACGTGTCAAGCTGTCTCTCGAACTGTCCAAACGGGATACCGGACGAACACTGTACATTCTGGACGAACCGACAACCGGTCTGCACTTTCAGGACATCGACATGCTGCTGAAAGTCGTCCACCGCCTGCGCGATCAGGGCAATACGGTCGTCATCATCGAACACAACCTGGACGTCATCAAGACCGCCGACTGGATCATTGATCTCGGCCCGGAAGGAGGTGCCGGAGGCGGCCGGATCATCGCCACCGGAACACCGGAAGACATTGCCGGAAATCCGGTCAGCATTACCGGAAAATATCTGGGCGCCATGCTGAAACCACGGAAAAAACGGTAATATCCGTACCTCCTGTAACCGGAAGTGCGTATCCGTCCGGCCATCATGCACCATATATGCCCCCGTGCAGAACATTCCAGAAAACGGAAAAAATGCCGGACAGACTGGCGTAAAGAGGATTGATATGAGCAAAAACAGATGAAAATCATTCCGGCAACCATGCCGGAATCCGCTTTCTTTCCTGAATGACGTACTTTCTGACGAAACGGATACGTATATCCACACGTGGCATTCGGCAAGAATTGGCAGCTTCGGATATCGACCCGCATCTGCCCTCCGCACCGCATGAACATTCTTGGGAAAAAGACAGTCTGCGCAAAAAAGCGCCTTATATGCGCCATATCCCATCCGGCAGCGATACCACCGGTTCACTTCATTTCAGCAAAAGATTCTCGACGATATTGATTCCTTCCGACGTCCCCCGCAAGACAAGCACATCGTTTTCATGCAGCACAAGATCGTCCGTCACGGACATTTTTTCCTTTCCGCGCCGGACCATGGTGATTTCGACGTGATTGGACGGCAAATCCATCTCTCCTATTGTCTTGCCGATGGCAGCGGCTCCTTCAGGCAAACGGAGAGCGTGCAGACACCAGTATGAATCGGTATCGACAGGAATTTCATCGGTTTCACCATGAAAATATTCCCTCAGTTTGGCATAACGTGACGATCTTGCTCCCTGAACGCGCTTGATGATCCGTTTCATGGGAACGCCATATGACATGAAGGCATAAGACGCCAGCACAAGACTGCTTTCAATCACCTCCGGAACGACCTCATCGGCTCCTGCAGCTTTCAGCCGGTCGAAATCAGAGTCATCATAACTCCGGACAATCACCGGCAAATTCGGAGCCAGTTCCTTGGCGTAATAGAGGACCTTCAATGCCGCATTGATATCGGCAAATGTGATGATGAGAGAGGAAGCCCGATGAATACCCGCCGCGACAAGACTTTCCCTTCGGGTGGCATTGGCATAGGAAACATTGGCACCGGCCGTTTCCGCTTTCCTGACCCGTTCCAGATCCATGTCCAGTGCCCGATAGGGAATCTGTTCATCCTCCAGCAAAGTGGCGATATTCTGCCCCGTCCTGCCGAAACCAGCCAGAATGACATGCTGTTGCAAGGACATGGAACTGCTGGCGATTTTCGTCAGTTCCAGCGATTGCAGAACCCATTCATTGGCTGCGAAACGCATGACGATCTTGTCGGAATTCAGAATGACGAACGGCGCAATCAGCATCGACAGCACCATGGAAACCATGGTCACCTGCAAAACCCAGGGTTCCACCATATTCAGTCCCATAACCAGATTGACCAGAACGAAACTGAATTCACCGGCCTGCGCCAAAGCCAGACCGGTTCTGATACTGACGCCCTTGGATGCGCCGAACAGTCTTGTCAGCCATGCCGTCAATGCAAATTTCTGGAAAAATGTAATGACGATAACAAGTAGGACCAGCCACCAGTACTGCAATATCAGTTTCATGTCGAGCATCATGCCGATCGTGATGAAGAAAAGCCCCAGCAGGACATCCCGGAACGATTTGATATCGACATCCACCTCATTCTTGTAACGGGTTTCCGATATGAGCATACCGGCGATGAACGCCCCCAGTTCCTTGGACAACCCGGCCTGCTCCGTTATCCATGCCGCTCCCAGCGTGATCAGCAGCAGATTCAGCATGAACAGTTCCTGCGATTGCCGTTTGGCCACAAGTCCCAGCCATTTGCCCATCAGCTTTTTCCCGAAAAAAAGCAGGAACATCAGGACAAGAACCGTCTTCCCTATCGCCATGCCGATAATCAACCATATATCGCCAGTTCCCGTTGCCAGAGATGGAATAATGATCAGTAACAGAACAACCGCCAGATCCTGAAACAGCAAAATGCCGATGACACGGCGGCCATATTCCGTCTCGAGTTCCATGCGCTCGGCCAACATTTTGGAAACGATAGCCGTCGAGGACATCGCCCAAGCTCCTCCCATGGCCAGTGCGGCCTGCCAGGTCATCGTGCCGAGTTGCGGCAGAATAAAGACCAGGGCAAATGTAACAACAATAGATACAAGAATGGAAACCGATACCTGTGCCAGCCCCAGCCCGAAAACGATCCTGCGCATGGCTAGCAACTGTGAAAACGAGAATTCCAGACCGACCGTAAACATCAGGAAAACCACCCCGAATTCCGCCAGTCCCCCCAGTGATTGCGCATCGCTGACAAGCCCTGTCGAATGGGGACCGATCACGGCACCGACCGCAAGATATCCCAGAATCGAAGGCAACTGGAGATAGCGGAAGATAACCACTCCGATAACAGCAGCCCCCAACATCAACAGAACGAATTCAAGGGATGATTGCATAAAACGGAACTACAAATCGTCGTTTGACCATGTAACGGCGAAAACCGTCTTTCATTTCCGTTCGGAATTCCGGTTTACCACCCTTTCCGGTATCGTTCACAGACAGTTTCCACAAACTGTTATTATAGCGAAATTTGACATCCTCCACGCCCTGAAGGACGTGGATTCCTACGGAGTCATAGCACAAGT
>CAZRQR010000080.1:0-8166 GCA_964602435.1 uncultured Oxalobacter sp. | reverse complement strand
AAAACCCTGTCCGATCAGTTCCGGATCGATATTTCCGATAAGCTGATCGGCCAGCTTGTCCATGACTTTCCGGATTCCAGCGGCCGCGACATCAAGGAACTGCTCAAGCTGCAATATGCCTGTCTCGATCGAGGCATTTCATCAGTGTGCTGTTTTCCGTGGCAAGAGAAACCGCCAGTGAAAAAAGAAGACGTCTCTTTTCGTTCACGCAATGTATCCACACCTGTTTTCTGTCCGTTTTCCTGGATATGCCTGCACGGTAAACAGGCAATGATAAAATATATTGTTTATCCAGTTCATTTTTCACACTCATGCAATACACGCCCGTAAGATACATTGATCCCGTTTTCCGTCCGCCAAGCGAAGCCAATTCACTGATCCTGCAAGTAACCAACGGTTGCAGCTGGAACAAGTGCACGTATTGCGACATGTACACCCAGCCGCAAAAACGTTTTTCTGTCAAACCGGAAGAGGATGTCCGTCGGGAAATCGAATGGTTCAGCCGGCACTATTCCGGAATACAAAGAGTATTTCTGGCCGATGGCGATGTGGTTGCCCTGCCGGCAAGAAGACTGCTTTTCATATTGGACACGATCCACCGATACCTGCCGGAAGTCACTCGTATTTCTTCCTACTGTTCGCCACGAAACGTCACCCGCAAATCGGACGAGGAACTGAAAGCCCTGCATGACGCCGGGCTCAGGCAGGTTTATGTCGGTGCCGAATCAGGCGATGATTTCGTACTCAAGTCCATCAACAAGGGGGAAACACATCAATCGACCGTTGATTCACTGAACCGTCTGGCCGATGCGGGCATCAAACGTTCTGTCATGATCATCAACGGAGTGGGAGGAACCCGTTTCAGTGAACAGCATGCCCTCAACTCGGCACTGCTCGCGAACAGGACACAACCCGAATTCCTGGCAGCGCTTGTATTGAATCTGCCTCATGGCGAGGCCCGTTTCCAGCAGGGATACAACGGACAATTCATCAAAATGAACCAGCATGAACGTTTTCTGGAAATGCGGCAATTTGTCGGCGCACTTGAACTGAAATCAACCATATTCAGAAGCGATCACGCCTCGAACCAGCTTGTACTGAAAGGGACTCTCGGCAAGGACAAGGAACGTCTGCTGCAGGAAATCGATCTGGCTATCGAACATCCGGACGAAGCCCACCTTCGCCCCGAATGGATCAGACCCTTTTAAAGGGGATACCTCGCCGAAACGGTATTGCGTTACAGTTTCCGCACGAAAATCCGGCCAGATGGCATATCGCCGGTCCATGAACGTTCATCCTGCTCCGATACGGTCGTGCGGACTTTCTCCAGTTATCTTCCGGCATGATGCAAAAGAAAAATTGCGCTATCCGGACTGGCATATTACCGAATAATTTGCTCTAATGTCCCGTTTTTCATCCGATCATCATCCAGGCTGTCAGGCATGAACGTCGATACCCCGCTGCTCGTCACTTTTATTGTCTATATTGTTGCAACAACCCTGATCGGGTTCGTGGCCTATCGTGCAACCCGAAACCTCTCCGACTACATTCTGGGCGGACGCCGCCTCGGCAGTTTCGTCACAGCCATGTCGGCAGGCGCCTCCGACATGAGCGGATGGCTGCTCATGGGACTTCCGGGAGCCGTTTTCCTTTCGGGACTGTCCGAAAGCTGGATCGCGATCGGCCTGATCATCGGTGCATGGCTCAACTGGCTTCTGGTTGCCGGCAGACTCCGGGTCCACACCGAATTCTGCGGAAATGCGCAGACACTGCCGGATTATCTGACCAACCGTTTCGAAGACCGCAGCAAAATTCTCCGCATCCTGTCCGCACTTGTCATCCTGATCTTTTTTACGATCTACTGTTCTTCCGGCATGGTCGCAGGCGCCCGGCTTTTCGAAAGCACATTCGGCCTGTCCTATAACACGGCCCTCTGGATCGGCGCATTGGCCACCATCACTTATGTTTTCATCGGCGGATTCCTGGCTGTCAGCTGGACGGACACCGTCCAAGCTACCCTCATGATTTTCGCTCTTCTGATTACTCCCGTTTTCGCCATTCTGGCCACAGGAGATCTTCCACTGGCCCTATCCATGATTCAGACTGAAACTCCGGACAAACTGGACATGTTCAAGGGACTGGATGTCATCGCCATCATTTCCCTTCTGGGATGCGGACTGGGTTATTTCGGACAACCCCACATTCTTGTCCGTTTCATGGCTGCCGACTCTGTCAGATCCATTCCCAAAGCACGCCGTATCGGCATGACATGGATGATTCTCTGTCTCGGCGGCGCCGTGGCAACAGGTTTTTTCGGTATCGCCTACTTTTCCTTCAATCCGTCACTGGCAGCAGGCGTTATCCGGAACAATGAAGCCATATTCATGGAACTGACCAAAATTCTTTTCAATCCCTGGATCGCCGGCATCGTCCTGTCCGCCATTATGGCCGCAGTAATGAGTACACTCAGTTGCCAGTTGCTGGTCTGCTCCAGTGCACTGACCGAAGATTTCTATCGTGCATTCCTGCGTCCCAAAGCCTCACAAACCGAACTGGTCTGGATCGGCCGCATGATGGTCATGCTTATTTCCATTATTGCGATTGTCATCGCTTTCAATCCTGACAACAAGGTTCTAAGCCTGGTTGCCTATGCATGGGCCGGTTTCGGGGCTGCATTCGGTCCTGTCATCCTTCTTTCCCTTATCTGGAAACGGATGACGAAAAACGGCGCATTCGCTGGGATTTTCGTCGGTGCCGCCACGATTATCCTGTGGAAAACATGCCTTGACCATTTGGGTATTTATGAAATCATTCCGGGATTTCTTTTCGGAACGCTCGCCATCATCATCGCCAGCCTCCTTGGCAAACCACCCTCCGATACCGTGAAAGCGCAATTTGAAAAAGCCGACAGGGCATATCATTCCGGAACCTGACAGCGCATTCTTTCCATTACAGTTATGGAAAAACAGTGAAAAACTGAAACCATTCGGGAACGCGCTGCGGTTCCCTGCCCGGGACAGGTCGAAACACATTCCGACCTGTTTTGCATGCTCTGGCCGAAAACAAGAAAGCCGCTGAAAAATACATTCAGCGGCTTGCATGAAACTGGTTGCGGGGGCAGGATTTGAACCTACGACCTTCGGGTTATGAGCCCGACGAGCTGCCAGACTGCTCCACCCCGCGTCTGTAAAAATGGAATTATAACCCGGTTTTCATATCAGTTCAACAAATATCTTGAAAAAGATCATTTACCGGTCCCGTCGAATACCGTCTCCATTCCACAAACCGGCCAGACAATGGCATCGCTTTGGCAGCGTCTTTTGAAGCATCCCAAAAAAGAGTAACATTATTTTGTTTTTGCAACTTATCCGGTAGCACTTTCTGCTGCAACATTTCAGCCTGTTCCGATTCAGACCGACCTGACTTCCATGAAATTCTGCTCTCACTGCGGCCATCCTCTCACCATCGGCATACCGCCTCTGGACAACATGCCACGGCACATCTGTCCGAACTGCCACATGATCCACTATGAAAATCCCAAGATCGTGGTTTGCAGTATCCCGACATGGGAAACGGGAAAAGAAACGTCCGTTCTGTTGTGCCGCCGTGCCATCACGCCACGCCACGGTTTCTGGACACTCCCTGGCGGATTCATGGAAAACGACGAAACGACGGAACAGGCGGCCAGACGCGAAACAAAAGAAGAAGCCGGTGCCGATGTAAAGATATCGAATCTGTTCTCGCTGATGAATTTGCCGGTTTATCACCAGGTCCACCTTTTTTATCTGGCTCAACTGGAAAATACGAATTTTTCCCCGGGAGAAGAAACCCTCGAAACCCGCCTATTCACCGAAAAAGAAATCCCATGGGATCAACTGGCATTTTCAACGATAAAATATGCGCTCAAATTCTATTTCGAGGACAAAAAGAAAATACAGAATGGTGGTAACTTCGGTTTCCACACGCTTGATCTGACCAGATAAATCCGCCGGAACGGCACGGCCCCATTACCATTATCAGGAGACTACATTTATGACGACACATTCCATTTTTCTCAGCCACAGCTGGGTCGAGCAAGATGGTGTTGAAAGAATCACCAGCCTGATGGAGACTTATCGTCTTAAAACGGAAGGTTTCGGTTATGAATATTACAGCGTCTCCAAAGACGATCCTGCCCAGTTCCTGCCGTCCAACAAGGCTCTGGCACTTTCGATTGAAAACCAGATGAAATCATGTTCCTGTCTGGTCATTCTTGCCGGAGTATTTGACGAATTCAAACGGTGGATCAATCTGGAACTGGATGCTGCCAAAAAATTGGGCATTCCGGTCATTCTGGTGGAAGCGGTCGATCCCAAACACACCTCACACAAGGAAAAACGCGCCGCTGCGGAAATCGTGAAATGGGACGCCATGCAACTGGGCGATGCCATCGTGAAACATGCCAGACCCGAAAAACGGTCCTGAGAATTTTTACAGGTTTTTCTCCGGAACGATCCAGAACATAAACAGGAACCATGATTCCCTGGCTAGAACAGAACGATCCCTTTCCTGACGTCTCCACAGCCCTGACGGAAAAAAGCGGGTTCCCCGGCCTTCTCGCAGCAAGCGCGGACTTGTCACCTTCCCGGCTGATTGATGCCTACCGGCACGGCATTTTTCCCTGGTACACGGAAAACCAGCCCGTTTTATGGTGGAGTGCGGATCCCCGCATGGTTCTGCCCACAGAACAATTCATGATATCCCACAGCCTGAAAAAGAAACTGAAACAGATTCACAAAAGCATCCATACCGGCGGGCCGTGGAAACTGAAATTCGACTCGGATTTTGCACGGGTCATCCGGGAATGCGCTGCGCCAAGAAAAAATGCATCCAGCACATGGATCACGGATGAAATCAT
This sequence comes from uncultured Oxalobacter sp., assembly GCA_964602435.1. Classification (GTDB taxonomy): domain Bacteria; phylum Pseudomonadota; class Gammaproteobacteria; order Burkholderiales; family Burkholderiaceae_D; genus Oxalobacter. Next base: position 3,269 of record CAZRQR010000080.1, on the reverse strand, counting down.
CCGCAACTATCAGACACTGCATGAAATGGGCATCGCCCACTCCACCGAACTCTGGCATGAAAACACACTGGCCGGTGGTGCGTACGGAATCTGTATCGGAAAAATGTTCTTCGGCGAATCCATGTTCGCACGTGTAACCGACGCTTCGAAGATCGCGCTTGCCCATCTGGTTTTTTTCCTGAGAAATAACGGCGTGAAAATGATCGACTGCCAGCAGGAAACAGCCCATCTGGCTTCACTGGGCGCCAGACCGATATCACGTGCCGAATTCAACATTTTCCTGCGGCGGGCTGTTGATCTGCCGCCTGTCACATCATGGAAATCGGAAAACAGCTGTCCCTTGTGTTCGTTTCACGAAATATCCTGACTAAAAACAAATCCCCGACTTACGTTACAATATACCGATCCCGGACGCCGGTTTCCGGGCATGATGAAAGATTCCGTCCCGAACCCGGCCCAGCATATCGCAACATTAACAGAACCTCATGATCCCTAATTTCATGTATGCCCTGATCCGGCCATGCCTTTTTTCCATGGATCCGGAAAATGCCCATCACTTTACCCTTTCCTCGATGAGAATGGCAGCCGCCATGGGGATAACCGCCCTGGCTCCGGCCATCATCCTGTCGCCGAGAAAAGTCATGGGACTGACTTTTCCGAATCCTGTCGGTCTTGCCGCAGGCCTCGACAAAAACGGTTCCTGCATAGACGGTCTTGCATCCCTTGGATTCGGATTTCTCGAACTCGGCACCGTCACACCCAGACCGCAACCTGGCAATCCGAAGCCCAGAATGTTCCGCCTGCCCGATGCAGAGGGACTGATCAACCGGATGGGCTTTAACAACGATGGTGTCGATGTACTGGTCGAAAACGTGAAAACCTCCCGTTTTTACCGTGAAAAGAAGGGCATACTGGGTCTGAATATCGGGAAAAATGCCGTTACTCCCATAGAGAAAGCTGTTGACGACTATCTGATCTGCCTTGAAAAGGTTTATCCTGTCGCCGATTACGTCGCCATCAACATTTCATCGCCGAATACAAAAAACCTGCGGCAGCTGCAAGGTGAATCCGAACTAGACAATCTGTTGGCTCAACTGAAAGCAGCCCAAGACCGGCTGTCGTACCAACATTCCCGATACGTCCCGCTGGCACTGAAAATCGCGCCGGACATTGACGACAGCCAGATCAGGAATATTGCCGATGCATTGATACACCATAAAATCGATGGCGTGATCGCAACCAATACGACCATTACCCGCGATGCTGTCAAACACCTGAAATACGGACAAGAAACGGGAGGACTTTCCGGAGCCCCTGTAAGGGATTTGTCCACACATGTTATCCGCCGGCTCAAAGCAGAACTGGGAGATGCCATTCCCATCATCGGTGTCGGCGGCATTTTGACCGGAGAAGATGCAAAAGATAAAATCGAGGCCGGAGCATCACTGGTCCAGATTCTGACAGGCATGATTTATTCCGGTCCCGGACTGGTCAGGGAATGCGCGCAAGCCCTTCGCCAAGCCTGATACGTGTGCCATCATCTGACGTGACCTGAAAGGAACCGGAATCATGCAAAAAATACCTTTAGGCACCAGTGGCATGTATGTTTCGAAGGTCTATCTTGGAACCATGACTTTCGGTGACCAGAACAATGAAAGTGAAGCATTCCGCTTGCTCGATTATGCTTTCGATCGCGGCATCAATTTCATCGACACGGCAGAAATCTATCCGGTCATGCCACAGGCAGCCACACAGGGGCTGAGCGAGACGATCATTGGAAACTGGCTGAAAAAAGAGAGCTTCGAGACAGGATCGTACTGGCCACCAAAGTGGCCGGACCTTCCCGCCTGATTCCCTAGCTGCGCAACGGAAAAAACGATCTGGACGAAAAAATATTCGTCTTGCAGTCGAAGGCAGCCTGAGACGCCTGAAAACGGATTGTATTAATCTTTACCAGTTGCATTGACCCAGCCGAAATGTCCCCTTTTTCGGAAAAGTCATTTTCAACCCGAAAGATGAACGCCCGAGCATTTTTGCAAAAAAGTTACTGTACGCCGATTCCAGGTCTTTCAGTGACTGTTGCAATGGCTGTGACGGCGCATCTTTAAGCCATTGCATTTCCGGTGAGTCTTTCCACTCAACCAGCCACGACGTCATTTTTGTGCAGGAAACATATTTATTTCCAGCCTCGTGATTCTCATTCTGAAGTACCAGAGCACGATTGAAAACAAAACGACATGCCCCAGCGAAGCGCCTCATTTCTCGCACCTGTTGACCATCTGGTCTTAACTGGAATTTGAATGCTTGTCGTTGTTTCATGACGCTATCTTAAACAAAAACAGCCAGGCAAAAAATCGCGCCTTGTATCACCGACCTGAAGGCCGGGGATATAAGGCGCACTAGGTAAAATAGAACCGGACCGCTGACCCGGTTCTTTTTCCCTCAAGCCTGAATCAGTCCTTCAGCCACCAGTGCCCTGCGCACGGCAGGCCGTCCGGAAATGCTTTTCCGATAGGCGGACAGCGCTTTCCATTGGTCAATGGATAATTCCGCGGCTTCCATCCAGGTTGCAATGGTAAACAGATAGGCATCCGCAACCGTAAACTGTTCTCCCATAACATAGGATTTCCCAGCCAGCTGGCGATCAACAAAATCGAATTGCCGGAGCAATGTTTGTCGTGCCGCTTCACGACAGGATGCGTAGGCAGGATTGAAAACAGGCGTAAAACTTTTCTGCAATTCAGTGGCCATGAAATTGAGCCATTCCATAAGGCGATACCGTTCCATTGTTGTTGGCGCCGGGATCAATGCCTTTTCGGGCACAAGATCGCCCAGATACTGGACGATCACCGCGCCTTCTGTCAGAACTTCACCATTATCAAGTTCCAGTACCGGAACGGACCCTTTTGTATTGACCAGATAAAAGTCATGACCTGAAGCGGTTTCTTTCATTTGCAGATCCACTTTTTCCAGTTCAAAAGGAAGCCCCGATTCTTCCAACACAATATGGGGAGATAACGAGCAGGCTCCGGGTGCATAATACAGTTTCATGATTGAGACCTTTCATCAAAACAAACCAGACCAGTATATTTCATCACCGCATTCATATGGATTCAATCATACACATCCGAAAATGAAATGTCGGGCATCCATTTCCTTTCCATACCGGCCGACTGACACGAAACAAATCGCAAAATGGCAACTGTATTGCTAAATTATCAGCCGTGCCGTAAAACCCCGTCCTTAAGGAAGAGGATACAATGCAGGGA